>CAIRCP010000168.1 GCA_903877095.1 uncultured Actinomycetes bacterium
AAGTACTGGTTCACGATCGGTTCTGCTGACCAGACTCAGATCGACAGGGTGTGCGATCCGGCTACCGCCTATCCGATCGTCTACGACCAGCAGCACGACACCTATTGGCTCGACGAGCCGTTCAATTGCGCCGGCACTTAGGCAGGCCCGATCGCATCATCTTTGTGGACAGCCTCACCGCGGCCACAGCGGCCGGGATACCGGCGGTAACCTGAACAGGTTCATCACCGCGGGAGGCCGGGGCAACCGGTCTGAGAAGGTGGCATACGGCGTCACCGACCGCACGACCGTCCGGGTAATGCCGGGCAGGGAGCGCTATGTCTGTTTTCTTCATGTCTGTTCTGTTCACGCTGTGGGGTTACGACGTCACCGCCATCGAATTCGCTTCGGTCATCACCGCTTTCGTCGCCATCGCTCTGGGCATCCGGGGCACGCGGTGGACCTGGCCGTTCTACTTCGTGTCCAGCCTGCTGTACGGCTGGTTGTTCGTGGAGTTCCATCTGTTCGCCTCGGCGGCCATGCAGCTCATCTTCATGGCGGCCGCGGTCTGGGGCTGGTTCTCCTGGGGCCAGGAGGGTGCCCGGACGCCCGGCCGGCTGACGTCGGCAATGCGGCTGCGCGGCGCCGTCGGTGTAGTCGCGCTGTGGGCGCTGGCGGTTCCGCTGTTGCAGAGCATCGGCGGGGCGGCGAGTTGGGGCGACGCCTTCATGCTGGTGGGGTCGCTGGCCGGCCAGGTCCTGATGGTGCTGCAGAAGACCGAGACCTGGCCGGTGTGGATCGCCGTCAACACCGTCGGCGCGGTGCTCTACGCCAGCCAGGGCCTGTACTTCACGTCGTTGTTCTATGCCGTGCTGATCCTGATGGCGATCGCCGGCTGGCGGGCGTGGTCCGCGCGTGCGGAGGCACCCGCAGACGCGACTGCGGCGGGGGCTCGTGGCTGAATCCGCCGGGCTGATCTCGGTCGTCGGAGGCGAGTCGACCGGCAAGTCGACGCTGGCGATGGCACTCGGACAGCGCCTGCCCGGGTTGGTGGTTCCCGAATACCTTCGGACGTGGGTCGATCAGCGGGGACGGGTTCCGCTGGCCGCCGAGCAGTCAGCCGTCATGGCCGCGCACCGCGAGGCGGAACAGGCAGCGTTGCTTGATGCCGAGGACGGCGGGTTGGCGTGGGTCGTCTCGGACAGCGGCCCGTTGATGATCGCCGTCTACAGCATCCAGTACTACGACGACGCCTCTCTGCTCCCCCAGGCGGTTGAGTGGGCGGCCGGCAGCGCGCGGGTGATCTGGTGTCAGGACGACTTTCCCTGGCAGCCCGACCCTCAGCGTGACGGCGCCGAGGCGCGCGCGACGTCGCAACAGATCCTCGCCGGGGTCTTCGCCGAGCACCCCGAGTTGCCGGTGCTGGCCGCCTACGGCTCGTTCGGCGAACGCATCGACGTGATCCTCGGGGCGCTCGACTCTTAGCCTCGATCCGTGGACGGACCCTGGTGAGGTGTGTCGAGTCTGATTTTTGCCACGATTTTGGTGGTGGGCAGCGGGTAGCTGCTGGTCTGCCCAGCTTTTCCTGTTATTCCTTGGTCGGGCCGTGTCGGCTGTTGG
>CAIRCP010000169.1 GCA_903877095.1 uncultured Actinomycetes bacterium
AAGGCGTCGATCTCGCCGCGGATCTTCTCGATAGGTGATACTCGTGTTGGCACGGGCGTAGTCCTTCCTTCGTTGAGTTGGTAGCTCTAGAAGGAACCTACGTCCGTCCTCATTTACACCGCCGCTGGGACACAACCGTGGCCGGCGATGAAAACACCGTCGATGACTGGCGATATGGGATGGCCGGCGCCAAGGCCAAGCTGGACAACTACGCGACGGCGGCCGGACCGGCAGCGGTGATCATCGGCGGCGATTACAACAGCACACCGGACATGCGTCAGTTCCGCGATCTGTTGACCGACGGATATCACGACGCCGTCGAGCAGAGCGGCGCGGGTTTCGCGCCCACCTTCAAAGCCGACAGCTGGCTACCACCCGTCATTACCATCGACCATGTACTCACCCGGAATGCCGTCGCATCGATGATTCGCACCGTCAAGATCAAGGGTTCCGACCACCGCTCGCTCCTCGCGACCATCCGCGTGCCGATCGACGCAGAGCCCTGAAAAGAAGAACCTCCGCGCGTCGAGTGACGGCGGAGGATCTCTCGCTGCAACAAATTCGGAGGGTCTACTCCTCGGTGAAGTTGCGGGTAACCGACGGGTCCACGGGGATGCCGGGTCCGGTGGTGGTAGACACGGTCACCTTCTTGAGGTAGCGGCCCTTCGACGACGACGGCTTAGCCCGCAGCACCTCATCGAGTGCGGCGCCGTAGTTCTCGGTCAGCTTCTTCTCGTCGAACGAGGCCTTACCGATGATCAGGTGCAGGTTGGCCTGCTTGTCGACGCGGAAGTTGATCTTGCCGCCCTTGATGTCCTGCACCGCCTTGGCCACGTCCGGCGTGACGGTACCAGTCTTCGGGTTCGGCATCAGACCGCGCGGGCCCAGCACGCGGGCGATCCGGCCCACCTTGGCCATCTGGTCCGGGGTGGCGATTGCGGCGTCAAAGTCGAGAAACCCGCCCTGGATCATCTCGATCAGGTCGTCGCTGCCCACAATGTCGGCGCCGGCGGCTGTGGCCTGCTCGGCCTTCTCCCCCACCGCGAACACGGCCACGCGGGCGGTCTTACCCGTGCCGTGCGGCAGATTGACGGTGCCACGCACCATCTGGTCGGCCTTGCGGGGATCCACACCGAGGCGGATGGCAACCTCGACGGTAGCGTCCTGCTTCTTGGAGGACGTCTCTTTGGCCAGCTTCGCAGCCTCTAACGGGGTGTACAGCCGGGTCTTGTCGACCTTCTCGGCGGCTTCCTTGTAGGCCTTGCTGTTCTTGCTCATGGTTTCTCCTTGTTGGTGTTGGAGTTCGTGGTCAGATGAGCCGAAGCGGGCTCTCCCACGACTGCTTAGGGGTTACTGCTACTCGACCGTGATCCCCATCGAGCGGGCGGTGCCGGCGATGATCTTGGCGGCCTGGTCGACGTCGTTGGCGTTGAGGTCGGCCTTCTTGAACTCGGCGATCTCACGCACCTGGTCCCAGGTCACCTTCGCGACCTTGGTCTTGTGCGGCTCGGCCGAGCCCTTCTGCACGCCGGCGGCCTTGAGCAGCATCCGCGCGGCGGGCGGGGTCTTGAGTTCGAAGGTGAAGCTGCGGTCGTCGTAGACGGTGATCTCGACAGGGATGACGTTGCCCCGCTGGTTCTCCGTCGCGGCGTTGTAGGCCTTGCAGAACTCCATGATGTTGACGCCGTGCTGACCGAGCGCGGGACCAACCGGCGGGGCGGGGTTAGCTGCCCCGGCGTTGATCTGCAGCTTGATCTTCCCGGTGACTTTTTTCTTCCTGGGAGCCATTGTGTTCCTTTCTTACAAAGCGTGAAGGGGGCTGACGCGGCAGCGTGATTGGGCCGAAGCCCCAGTTAGATCTTGGCGACCTGGTTGAAGGTCAGTTCGACAGGTGTTTCGCGGCCGAAGATGCTGACCAGCACCTTGAGCTTCTGCTGCTCGGCATTGACCTCGCTGATTGATGCGGGCAGCGTCGCAAACGGGCCGTCCATCACCGTCACCGATTCGCCGACCTCGAAGTCCACCAGAATCTCCGGACGTTCCAGGGTGGCCTCGCCACTGGACGCAGAAGTACTGGCTGCAGCCTTGCCGGCCTTCTTCGCCGCACCCTGCGGTAGCAGGAACTTCACCACGTCGTCCAGCGAAAGGGCCGTCGGCCGGGATGTCGCGCCGACGAAACCGGTCACTCCCGGGGTGTTGCGGACCGTCGACCAGGAATCGTCGGTGAGATCCATGCGGACCAGAATGTAGCCCGGCAGCACCTTGCGGTTGACCTGCTTGCGCTGACCGTTCTTGATCTCGGTCACTTCCTCGGTCGGTACCTCCACCTGGAAGATGTAGTCGCCGACGTCGAGGTTTTGCACGCGGGTCTCGAGATTGGCTTTAACTTTGTTCTCGTACCCGGCGTAGGAGTGGACGACGTACCACTGACCCGGCTTGGCACGCAGGTCCTTCTTCAGCGCGGCGGCAGGGTCGAGTTCCTCAGCGGGAGCTTCCGCCGTGGCCCCCTGATCGGACGCCGTAGCGCCCTCTTCGGCCGCAGCGTCCGGCGTCACCTCGTCGATGACATCGACGGCGGCGTCACCCACGGGCGCTTCGCCTTCGGGGTTCGTCACGGTAGTCAGTCCTCTCTTACGAACGTTCGATCACTTGTTGCCGAAAATCAGCAGCACCAACTTGGCCAGGCCTAGGTCCACGGCACCGATCAAAGCCACCATGAACACCAGGAACGCCAGAACCACCCCGGTGTAGCTCACCATCTGCTTGCGGTTGGGCCAGATGACCTTCCGCATTTCGGCGACCACCTGCTTGAGGTAGTTCCAGACGAACAGCACAGGGTTGCGGGTCTGGATGTCCGAATTCGCCCGCTGCGCGTTCTTGAGCGCCTTCTTCGCCGCCTTGCCGTCCGGATCGTCGTCGATACCGAGTTCGATGGCGGAGGTCTCAAAGTCGTCGACGTCGGCCAGAGCCGTGGCGCCGGCCCGCTGCCGCGACCGCTTGCCGGTCGGCCGCAACGGCTGCGTCAGCGCGGCGGTGTTCTCGGCATTGCCGCCTGCGGCGTCGGCACTATCGCGCTCGTCGCTCACCGCATGCTCCTTCGTGGTCTGGACCCCGGTATCCCCGGGCGGGTGGATCACCGTCCAGTGTCCACCATGGTCGTGGTCACCGGCACTGCTCGCCCCCGCAAGCGGATGGCTAGCCGTCGCCGATGCGTATTCAGTTGAGCAGGGGCGACAGGACTTGAACCTGCAACCTGCGGTTTTGGAGACCGCTGCTCTGCCAGTTGAGCTACGCCCCTCTGACGCCACCTCAAAGCCGTCGCACGCTCGGGCTCGTCGTTGCCGCCGGTGTCACTCGCCCACATAGTTCGCGCGCTCCCCATCCGGTCAACCCGAACCGACGGACAGCGCGCTTTTAGTGGGAAAACTCCGAGGACCGAGTGTAGCGCGAGAGCGGTCCTAGGTACTAATCATGGGTGACGGGCTTGCGCAACACTTGCCCGGTCGCGGGATCCCAGCCGGCCGAGATCGAGTTGTCGCCCTCGTGGCCCATGAGTGTGGTGTACGCGACCAGTAGGACCTCGCCGGTGCTCTCATCGGTGAGGACGTTTCTCGAGGTCACGATGTCGGCCCCGAAGCGCTCGTCGACAGAGTCGATGTACATCGTCGCGCGCACCACATCGCCCTCGACGATCGGCTTGAGGAACTTGAACTTCTGGTCCACCTGGACGATCTGCATGGTCGCGAACCCGATGTCGACGTGCTGGAAGAAGTGCCGCTGGGTCATCACCGCGATAATCGAGACGAACGTCAGTGGCGCAACCAGACCGCCGTAACCCATGGCGGCCGCCGCCTCAGGGTCGACGCTGACCGGATCGTGGGCCTTAACGGAGTTGGCGTACTGGCGGATCTGCTCGCGGCCCACGACGAACGGGTCGGGATACCTCCACACCATTCCGCGGATGTCGGTCTTGAGAGCCATGATCTATGCCAGCTTCGCGATCGCGATCGCACGGCCGAAGATCTTTTTACCGTTGTGCGTGCCGGTCAGGGCAATGGTGACCGTCTTCTCGTCCTCGTCGACCGACTTGATTCGGCCGTTGAACACGAGATCGGCGCCGACGCCGTCGTTGGGCACCGGGACGATGGCGGTGAAGCGCACGTTGTACTCGGTGACCGCTCCCGGATCGCCGACCCACTCGGTCACGTAGCCGCCGCCGAGGCCCATGGTCAGCATGCCGTGGGCGATCGCCGTCTCCAGACCGACCTGCTTGGCGATCTCATCGTCCCAGTGAATCGGGTTGAGGTCGCCGGACACGCCCGCGTAGTTCACCAGGTCCGCCCTCGTCAGGTTGATGGTCCTGGTCGGCAACTCGTCGCCAACCTTGACCGAACTGAACTCACGCAAGGCCATCGTTGAAGCCACTCTCTCCACTGTCGTCACTCCGCCCGGCGAGCGTCGTGTAAGTCTCCTGAACAATCTCGCCATCCTGGTTGGTGATGACGACCTTGTTCACGATGATGTCAGTCCCGTGCGCCTGCCGGACGTCATCGACGTAGACATCGCAATACAGCGTGTCGCCCGCTGTCACGGGCTTGCGGAATTTCAGCACCTGGTCGACGTGGACGATCTGCTTGTCGGTGATGCCGATGTCCGCATGGTCGAAAAAAGCGGTCTGGGCTGCGTAGCCGAGCACTGAGATGAAGGTGAGCGGCGACAGCAGCCCGTCATACCCGAGATCGGCAGCGGCATCGTCGTCGAAGAACGCCGGATCGGAGTTGCGCACCGCCGTGGCGTACTCGCGGATCTTCTCGCGTTCCACCTGGTAGTAGTCGGGGTACCGGTAGTGGGTACCGACCAGGTCCTTCGAGAGAGCCACAGCTCAGCGGGACTCTTTGTGGCCCTGGTGCTTGCCGCAGTTGGGGCAGAACTTCTTCAGTTCCAGCCGATCGGGATCGTTGCGGCGATTCTTCTTGGTGATGTAGTTGCGGTTCTTACACACCTCGCACGCCAGGGTGATCTTCGGCCGCACATCTGTACTTGACGCCACGTCAACTGCTCTCTTTCACGCTCGTTCGTCTGCGTAGCGGTGGGGGGGCTCGATCCCCCGACCTCACGATTATGAGTCGTGCGCTCTAACCAGCTGAGCTACACCGCCATGCCGGCGCCGCCGGTTGAACGACGCTCACCGAGCCCCCTAACGGAATCGAACCGTTGACCTTTTCCTTACCATGGAAACGCTCTACCGACTGAGCTAAGGGGGCCTGACCCGCGCCGCGGGCCTTAGAGAGATTACAGCCTGCGACGGGAGTGACCAAACGTCGGTGTTTCCGACGGCATTCCACCACGTCGGAAACCGGAGTGTCAGAAGCCTCGGGCCGGCTTCGACGTCCATCCCGGCGTGGCCACCATATCCGGGCCTGAGACATCGCCCTGGACCCCGGATCGCGTCTCGCCTTCTGTGGAATCGTCGAAATCGCCGTACGTTCCGTCCCGGTCGTACACGCCCTGGGTGCCGTCGCGGTCTACTTTGCCCCCTGCGCCGTCCTGCGAGTCAATGCTGCTGGCGGGGCTCGCTTCCGCAACAGCCGTGCCGAACATCGGCACAGTCAGGCCGATAATTGCTGCACCCAGGGCCGCTCTTAAAAAATTTTTCATGGTCTCCACCCGTCGTCCGGCCAATGCGCCACGAGCCTACCCGGATTTACTACGGTCAGCTAGGAACTTTGCCGGTGCATGCGGTTGGGAGTCCCCTTTCCGCCGCCGCGCGTCCGCCCGTCGAGTCGGTCCGACCGGGGCAATAGGGTTGTGCCATGGCATCGACGGACCGTCTTTACTTCCGGCAACTGCTCTCCGGGCGCGATTTCGCCGCCGGCGACACGATCGCCCAGCAGATGCGCAATTTCGCTTACCTCATCGGTGACCGGGAGACCGGCCAGGCGGTGATGGTCGATCCCGCCTACGCCGCCGGGGAGCTGCTCGACACCCTCGATGCCGATGGCATGAACCTGTCGGGCGTGCTGGTCACCCATCACCACCCTGATCACGTCGGCGGTTCGATGATGGGATTCACCTTGAAGGGGCTCGCCGAACTGCTGGAGCGGGTGAGTGTGCCGGTGCACGTCAACACCCACGAGGCGCAGTGGGTATCGCGCGTGACGGGAATCGCGATGAGCGACCTGACGCCCCACGAGCATGGCGACAAGGTTGCCGTCGGCGACATCGAAATCGAGTTGCTGCACACCCCGGGGCACACGCCGGGAAGTCAGTGCTTCTTGCTCGATGGTCGACTGGTCGCCGGCGACACCCTTTTCCTCGACGGCTGCGGGCGTACCGACTTCCCCGGCGGTGACGTCGACGAGATGTACCGGAGCCTGCAGCAGTTGTCCAAGCTCGCCGGCGACCCCACCGTGTTTCCGGGCCACTGGTATTCCGCCGAGCCCAGTGCCAGCCTCGAACACGTAAAGCGCAGCAACTACGTCTTCCGGGCGGCCAACCTGGATCAGTGGCGTGCGCTGATGGGGGCCTGAGTAACCTCATCGGCGACGAGCAGCAGGGGACCGACCCCGAGCCTGAAGGAGCAACCATGAGCGTCAGCTATCGCCGGGATGAGTCGATCGCGATCATCACCATGGACGACGGCAAGGTGAACGCCCTGGGTCCGGCGATGCTGGCCGAGATCAACGGGGCACTGGACCGGGCCGAGAGCGAGGACGCGGGCGCCGTCGTGATCGCCGGCAATGAGCGCGTGTTCAGCGGTGGATTCGACTTGAAAGTGTTCCGCTCCGGCGACATGCAGGCGGCGATCGACATGCTCAAAGCCGGGTTCGAGCTATCCCATCGCCTGCTGTCGTTCCGCAAGCCGGTGGTGGCGGCGTGCACTGGACACGCGATCGCCATGGGGTCGTTCCTCGCCTGCAGCACCGATCATCGAATTGCCGCTCCGGGCTACAACTTCCAGGCCAACGAGGTGGCGATCGGAATGGTGCTGCCCTACCCCGCGCTGGAGATCATGAAGCTGCGGCTGACCCGATCGGCCTATCAGCAGGCCGCCGGGTTGGCCAAGACGTTCCTCAGCGACACCGCGCTGGCCGGTGGCTGGGTCGACGAACTGGTGGCGGCCGACCTGGTCACGGAGCGCGCGATCGAGAGCGCCAAGACGTTCGCCACCACCTTGCACGCCGGAGCCCATTACGGCTGCAAGATGCGCGCCCGGCAGGAGACGCTGGATGCCATGAGGCACGGCATCGACAACATCCACACCGAGTTCGGGCTGTCCTGAGCCGCTTCGCCGGCCGCGTCGCGGTCATCACGGGCGCCGGCGCTCCCGGCGGCATCGGAGCCGCCGTGGCCCGTGAATTCGTTGACGGTGGCGCGCGGGTGGTGCTCGGCGCGACGACCCCGCGAGTGCACGAACGGGCCGCCGAGCTCGGCGAGGCCGCAGTCGGTGTAGTCGGCGATCTGACCGATGAACGGCACGCCGATGCCCTGGTCCGTGCGGCGCTGGACCATTGGGGCCGGCTGGACATCTTGGTCAACAACGCCGGGATGACCTCGGTGTCCACCGGTTGGGACGCAGATGCGACCGTCGCCGGGCTGACTCTGAAGCAATGGGATGCCGCGATCGCCCGCAACCTCACCACTGCATTTCTGATGTGCCGGGCCGCGGTTCCGGTCATGACGGCGGCGCGGTACGGCAGGATCGTGTCGGTCGCTTCGACGACCGGAACGGTGAACGCCATGCCGGGTCAGTCCACCTACACCGCAGCCAAAGCAGGCCTCGTGGGGCTCTCCCGGGCGCTGGCCCTTGAGGTAGTCGCGAGTGGCGTGACGGTGAATGTGGTTGCCCCCGGCTATATTTCGACCGGTTCGCAGCTGCAGTTCGAGGCCTCCGCAGCAGCAGCAGGCCCCATCGGCCGCAGTGGCACACCGGCGGAGGTGGCTACCTGCGTGGCCTTCCTGGCACATGAGGCCGCGTCGTTCGTCACCGGTTCGGTGCTAGGGCGTGTCCCGTAACCGTTTGAGCCAGAGGAAGATCGCATTGAGGACGACTCCGCCGCGGTAGTTGAGATTGTGTTTGTCATACCGGGTGGCGATGCCGCGCCATTGCTTGGTGCGTTGGAAGCTGCGTTCAACGAC
>CAIRCP010000170.1 GCA_903877095.1 uncultured Actinomycetes bacterium
CCGGGTGCTCAAGTTGGTCTCCGGGAGAGGATTAAGGATGAAAGCCGCGCCACTGTTGGCCGCAATGACCGTAACAACCCTCGGGCTGGCGGGGTGCGCGGTCGACCACTCCGGTCACGAAGCCACCAAGCCCACGATCAACATCGGCTACCAGGCCCTTCCCAGCGGCGATCTGGTCGTCAAGAACAACAAGTGGCTGGAACAGGCATTGCCCGAGTACAACATCAAGTGGATCAAGTTCGACTCGGGCGCCGATGTCAACACCGCTTTCATCGCCAAGAAGCTCGACTTCGGGGCGCTGGGCTCCAGCCCGGTGGCGCGCGGGTTGTCAGCACCACTGAACATCCCCTACAAGGTCGCGTTCGTTCTCGACGTCCTCGGCGACAACCCGACATATTCACCCAGTGAGAAAACGCGAGGCGCCGATGGAGCTTTGACTCGTGCTCATCCCCGGTTCAGCCAGCCCCTGAACAGGTGCATGAACCCGCGGGTCGCATACAGCCCGACGACGGCCGACAGGATCAACAGCACGATGAAGGTGAGCAGCCAGTTGGTCCGGCTGTGCGGAACGTTCCACCACACCAGGGTGAACATCGCAGCGCAGAGGAAAACGAAGATGTCGCGCCAGTTGCCCCGATAGCCGCTCGCCGCTGAGCGGAGTTCGCGGTTGCGGTCCAGCGTGGCGATCAGCTCGTAGACCCGCATTTCGATGCTGTTCTTGAGGGCGGCGCGCAACTCGACGGCGTCTTCCGGAAGGCTGTCGAGCAACTCGATGTCCGACTTGATCAGGGCACGAAAGTCCGGACCCTTGAACGTCCCCGCCAACGCACCGAGCATTGCCCCGCCGGCGATCGGGGCCGCCCCCAACGCCACGTCACCCATTCCGGCCATGACACCTCACAATCCCAACCGCGGCCTTGACGGCCGCATTCACCCCAATGACCGTAGGGCCGACTGGCGACGTAATCCAGCAACCGGGAGTCACCTGTGTCGGGGAAGAGTGTCGTACGCGAATGCACAGCACTACTGTTGGCGCCATGCTGAGTCCATCGCAGGTCTTCGCCATCGCAGGCGCAATGTTTCTGACGGCGCTGCCCTTGGCCGCTATCAGCCAGGCCGATGACGCCTGCGGTCCGGCGATGTACTTCGACGTAGGAACTAATCAGTGCCAGTTCTACCCCGCCGTCGGACCAGGCCCCGTCGGACCGGGCCCCATCGGTCCGGGCCCCGTCGGACCAGGACCGGTCGGACCAGGACCGGTCGGACCAGGACCGGTCGGACCAGGACCGATCGGACCAGGACCCATCGGACCAGGACCGGTCGGACCAGGACCGGTCGGTCCGGGCCCTGTCGGACCGGGGCCCGTCGGACCCGGCCCCATCGGCCCGCCCTGGGGCTAGCCCACCTGCACCGAGATCGTCCTCGTCTCGGTTCGAGGCGGCAGCTTGGTGGTGTCGACCACCAGGAACTCCTCCGAGTCCTGCCGACCGTTCGGCAACGTCTTAGGTTCAAGGGTCTGCGGCGCGGTACCGAGACCAAGTAGACCGAAGTCGCTGTCGTTGCTGAGCACGATCGTCGAACCGCCGTCGGGTGTAGCCATCCCCTCGATGCGGTCGTGGCCGAAAAACATTCCCGCACTGTTCAATTCGGTGAGCAAACCCGCGAGATCCAGCTTCAGGGTCTTACCCGCGGGCCGGATTCCGACGCGGGCGAGGACGTCCCCGGCATCGCTGTCGCTGGCCACGCCGATCAGGCTTTCCAACGGCTTTGCGTCGATCAGCAGTCCGCCGTCGGCGCCGCGGTAGGTGGCGCCGGGGACCTGGGAGTTCGGGCCGATATCGGTGGCATTGGAGATGTCGGCGACGTAGATCTTCTTGTCGGCTCCGGGTTCGAATTTTCCGTCGCGTTCGTCGACCAGGAAGGTCGTCGCGCTGATCGCGGTGATCTCCGAGACCGCGACCCCGGACTTCCGTGGATTGGCGAGCGGATACACATACTCGGCCACCCGCTTGTCAGCCAGGTTGACCGTCACGATCCGGGTGAACGGAACCTTCTTCGCCGAGCCGTCCAGACCCGGTGTATTCAGGGCGGACTGCATGATCGCGACCAGAGTCGACCCGTCCGGTGTGATGGTCAGACCCTCCAAGCCCTGGTTGGGGCTGCGCAGCGCCAACTCCCGGGGCAGACTCGCGTCCAACGGGGACAACCGCTCGATCTGCCGGCCGCTTCCATCGAAGTGGGTCAGAAACGGGCCGTACTCGTCGGACACCCAGAACGTGCCGTCGGGCACAGCCACCATGCCCTCGGGGTCCAGACCGTGATCGGATGGCGCCAGCGCGGTGCCGTCGAGGGCGACGGTCGTCTCGCGAGTCGGATTGGCGGAGTTGATCAATCCGTTCATCGGCCGGCCCTTTGTGTCCGCGAGCCCGATCGTGCGGCGCGGCACGGCGGTGCCCTCGCCGAGCTGGAATTCGGTGATGTGCGGATTGAAATCCGAAACCGGGATCACCTTCTCGCCCTCGGCGCGTCCGTCGGCGTAGGGGCCCCGGTCGGTCAGGCCGTAGACGCGGTCGGTCGTACCGGGAACGTAGGCGATGGCCGACCCGGAACCGTCTTGCACCTCGATTCCGCCGACGGTCGCGATCGGCGGGCTGTCGACGGCGTACAACTGGACCGCGGTCGTGGTGGTAACCACCACCGAGTCGGTTCCGGTGAAACCGGCATCAGGTGTGTACAGCATTGCGCCGCGCGGGCCGTAATCCAGCCGTCCGTGCGCGGGCTTGCCGAACCCGACCGGAGTGCTCCCGCCGGTGGCCGCGAGCAGCTGGGCCGGCGTCAGCACGAGGCGGCCGCCGGCATCGACGACGAACCGGGCCGAGGCGGTCGGCTCTGGTGCCGCACAACCAGCCGTCACCACCGCGACCACGGCCGCGATGCGCGCCAGTCGGAGCTTCACGACTCGGAGCTTCACAGCAACGACCTTCTCCCATCGGCGGGCACGGGGTCAATATCGCCGAGCAGGGGTGTCACTTTTGGGGTGTCAATGTTGGGAGACCCGTTGTCCGGCTACGACATCAACTGCGCGGCGACGGTCGCGCCCAGATTCCGGCACGCCTGAAGGTCAGCCTTGCCAGGTTTGCCCGAGACCACGACGTACTCGGCCGCCTTGACCCAGCCCAGCCCGGTGGTGATCCCGTTCACCGCCCGCTCGGCCCCCTCGCTGCCGCCGTTGCCGTGCAGCCAGAGCCCGAACGGCCGGCCACGGGTGCCGTCGAGCAGTTGGTAGTAGGACTGATCGAATGCGTGCTTCAAGACCGTAATATGTCATGTATGGCGAAACCATCCATGATCAGCACAGACACCACCCGCGCGATCATCTACGCTCGCGTATCCAGCGACCGAGCCGCTGGCCGCAGCGTCGAGGAACAGGTCACCGAGTGTCGTGCGTTCTGCTCCCGGCACGGGTGGCCGGTAGCCGAGGTGCTCACCGACAACGACCTATCGGCGTCGCGGTTCGCCACGAAGAACCGACCCGAGTACACGCGGCTGCGCGACCTGCTGCGCCCCGGCGATGTCCTCGTCATGTGGGAAGCCAGCCGAGCCCAACGCGACCTCAAGCGGTACGTCGAGCTGCGCGACCTCTGCGCCGAGCGTGGCGTGCGGTGGTCGTACTCGGGAAAGGTGTACGACCTCGGCGATGGCGACGACCGATTCAGCACCGGCCTCGACGCGCTGCTGGCCGAGAAGGAGTCCGAACAGACACGCCTTCGCATCCTTCGATCGCACCGGGCCAACCTCGCGGCGGGTAAGCCTCATGGCCGGGTGCCCTACGGCTACAAGATCGTGCGCGACCCCGATACCGGCAAGCCGGTGAGCCGGGAGCCCGACCCCGCTCGCGCTCCCCTGGTCGCCGAGGCGGCGCGGCGCGTGCTCGACGGCCATAGCTTCGGGTCGGTGGTGCGGTGGATCGAGACCAAGGACCCGATCGGGTGGGACAGCGCGAAGCTGCGGCGGCTGCTGCTGAACCCGACGCTGGCCGGGTATCGGACCCACGGCGGCGCGATCCACGGCAAGGGAACCTGGCAGGCGATCATCACGCCCGAACAGAGCGACGACCTCATCGCGTTGTTCGCCGCCCGACAGACCGGGCCGCGCGGGATGCCGGTCAAGTACCTGCTGACCGGGATCGCCAAGTGCGACGAGTGCGGCGCGGGGCTCGTTCGACGCAAGAGCGGCAAGCGAGCAGGCGGTGAGGTCGGCATCGTCTACGCCTGCGGTGCTTCCCGCCACGTTGGTCGCAACATGGACGACGTGGACGCGGCGGTGTTGGAGGTCATCGAAGCGATCCTGACCAACCCCGACGCACTGGCGGCGATGGCGGCTCCCCGGCCCGAGTTGGACTCCACGGCAACCGTGCGACTGGCCGAGCTCCGCGACCGACTGGTAGCGGTCGAGGAGCAGATCATCGACGGCACCATGTCACCGGCAACGGGCGCACGGGTGGCGACCCGGCTGGAGCAGCAGATCGCCGAGCTGGAGGCCGCGACCGCTCCTGTGTTCACCGATCCCGTCGTGGCCGAGGTCGCCAGCGCACCAGACCCGGTGGCGATGTTCCGGTCGCTCCCGCTGCCGCAGCAGCGCGAGTTCATCCGAGCCACGGTGACGGTGACCATCGAGCGGATCGGCAAGGGCCGCTGGCACGACCGCCGCGCAGGTATCCGCGTCGAGCCACGTCAAACGCCGTATTCGCCTGTGCAACAACACATTCCCTCCCAAGTCGGGGTTATAGACATGCGCACTTAGAACCGCGCACACCGAGCTCAGTCTGCTAACCTTGCGGGTAGGTCATAGCCCCAGACCCGCTCACGCTCACGCCTCACGCCTCACGCTCCCGCACACGCTCCCGCCACACGCCTCGGGGAACCATCTCGGCTCGGAGCGAACACCTATGAGCGTCACAACCAACACCATGCCGTCAGAGGACGGCTTGCATCCCCTCTCGGTCGCCGCCAAGCACGTCGGGTGCAGTGCGCCAACCCTGCGCGGCTACATCGCCAGCGGCGAACTCCCCGCCTACCGGCTCTCGACGGCATCGAACGCACCGCTGCGCGTGCGGCTCTCCGATGTCGAGAAGCTGCTCAAACCGGCAGTCGCCCCGCAGCCCAGTGTTGCCGACTCCCCCACCGCCGCAACGGAATCTACCGATACCGACTGGCTGGCCGCGCAGCTCTCCAAGTTCACACCCGACGACTTCCGGCGTGCCGGTAAGCTGCTGCTGGCGTTGGTGTCGAGCGCATCCCGCTCGGTGGCGGCGTAGAGCAATCGGTGGGCTCTGCACCCCACGCGCGTTAGCTCCACGACAACAAGACCTAGATAGCCCGGTGGCCCCGAACTCCGCTCCCGCACAGGAGAAGTCCGAGGCCACCGATTCACGAAAGGCACCCATATGCCCGACCCACAGAATATCAGCGACGGCGGCACCGCAGCCGTTGTCGCTGAAAGCAATCCCGCGACCCGTGCTGCTGCGGTCACCGCCGCACTGAACGCTGCACCCGATCCCGGTGACCGGGAGGGGATTCGCACCTATCTGCACGCGCTGGCCGATGCCGGTCTCAGTGTGGTGTTCCTCAACCCCGGCACCAAGCTCCCCAAGACCGACCTGCGCACACCCGCCCATCGTGCCGCTGACGATCTGGCGTTGCAGAAGGAGGCGCGCGAGGCCGGTCTGATCGGCTGGGAGATTCGCAGGGCCAGTAGGGGCGGCGTGTACCTGGCGACCGCCGACCACGCTCGACTGGACGACTACCTCGATGAATATGCCAAGCGGTTCGGCGAGGGGAAGGTCGTCAACATCGGTGTGGTGCTTGGCCCCTCGGGTCTCATCATGGTGGACACCGATACGCCCGAACAGGAAGCGGCGATACGGAAGTTGACCGGCAGCGCACCCGTTGTCCTCACTCCCGGCACCAAGCTCCCCGATGGCGACGGGTGGGCGCATCACGGCGGCGGTCATCGCTACTACACCGTGCCGGTCGATATGTGGTTACCCGAGAAGGGCGAGCAGAAGCTCGACGGCGGCGGCGTGGCCTACTGGGGTCACACGAAGCAAGCGGTGTTGCCGCCGAGCGTGCGGCCCGAGGGTGCCTACGTCGTAGTTCCCGAGGGCCGGGTCGAGCCTGCGCCCGACTGGCTGCTCGACGCGATCCTCAAGTCGAAGCGGAACATCAAGCGGAACAGCGGAACTGGCGGGTCTCAGGGTGGCGGTGCGCCGTATGTCTGCGACCCCGACGACCCGATCACCGCATGGGGCGAAACGATCACCTGGCGCGAGATTCTGGCCGACGCACCCGGTTGGATACCGACCGGCAAGGCTGACGGGTGCGGCTGCGAGATATGGACCGCTCCCGGTCTCCATGCCAGCCCTAAGTCGGCGACCGCCCACGAGCACGGCTGCCGCCTCACCGACTCGACCGATCCGGTGCTGCACCTATGGACGGACCACGACTGCGAGCCGTTCGACGGCTACACCAACATGACCCGGCTACGGGCCGTGGCTCTAATCCACCACGGCGGCGATATCGCCGAGACCATGAGCCGACTCGGCATCGCCAACCCTGACCACATCACATCCGTTAAGGAGCTCACCATGACCGCGCCCACAGCCCTCAACGGGGCGACCTACGGCGACAGCACCACCGAGGCCACCGAGGCCGATCGCCGGGATGAGGTCGGGGATGCCAAGGCCGCAGCAGCGGCGGTGATGCGCGAGAACATCGGCCTGTTCGATGAGTCGGCGATCCTGACCGGGCTGGCGGCGTTCGCCACCGCTCGCAAGGTGGGTCGCTGGTCCCTGCTCGGCGGTGTTCTGCTGCGTACCGCGTGCGCCCTGCCCTTCAACGTGGTGCTGCCGCCGATCATCGGCTCCGAGGCATCGCTGAACCTGCTGCTGGGTTTCGTCGGCACCTCGTCTGGTGGCAAGGGAATCTCCGACAACGCCGCCGCGGATGCGGTCATCATCAAGTTCGGGAACTACACCGCCGACAAGCTGGCGATGAAGCCGCTCGGGAGCGGTGAGGGGATCAACCGGGAGTTCGCCCACGCGGTCTCGGTGCCGGGTCAGCGTCGCTCGATCACCGAGTTCCACGCACGCTCGGCCCTGGTCAGCGTGCGCGACATCACCACGCTTGCCGCCCTTGCCAAGCGCAACGGGTCCACCGTCGTCGGCGAGCTCCTCAAGTGCTACATGGGTGAGGAGCTGGGCTTCACCAACGCGGGGCGGGAGACCAACGTGGTGCTGCCCCGGCACAGCTACCGGCTGGGGCTGAGCATGGGTGTGCAGCCCGATCGCGCGGCGATGCTGCTTGATGCCGAGGCTCGCGGTAACGGGCTCACCTCGCGGATTCTGGCACTACCGGGCACCGACCTCAGTGTGCGCAGCGGAACTCCCGAGTCCGGTGTCCCGGTCACCCTCGCACTGCCCGAGGAGCTGTGGGTCGATCCGATGACCGTTGACGACCCGCCGCTGACCCCGCTGGCTGTGTCCAGCGAGGTCGCGGCGGTGCTCATCGGTGCCCACAACATGAAGAACCTCGACGTGTTCGGGGAGTCCGACGATCCGCTGTCGGGTCATCGCGGCCTCGGGCAGCTCAAGCTCGCCGCCCTGCTCGCGGTCATGCACGGTGAGACCACAGCCGGTGGCATCTACTGGCAGTGGGCCGAGAAGCTGTCGGCCATCTCCGAGGCGATGATGGCCGCTGCCGATGCCGCCTCACGTCAGGCCGAGGCCGACGCGGCACACGAGATGGGACGCCGGGACGGGCATCGCCGCGTGGCTGCCGACGACACCCAGCAGACGGCGATGCGGGAACGGGTCCGTGAGCGCATCGTGGGCGTCCTACGGCAGCAGGACGACTGGATGCCCCACAGCAAGCTCTACGTCGCCCTGTCGAAGCCGCAGCGGGACTACCTCAACGACACGGTGGGCGTGCTCGTCCAGGCCGGTCTCATCAAGGCCGAGGACTACACCTACAACAACAACAGCGCGGTGCGTTACCGGATCGCCGCCGGGTGAACCCGGTTGGGGATACGGCACTTTGACGACCAGCACCCAGCCGCGCGGCTGCCACCCCTGGCAGTCATCCCTGACAGTTACGGGTGAAGTGCCAGTGATGTTGTCCCTGGTAGAACGATGCCTGGCAGCCCTGGCAGCCCTGGCAGTCCGCCTCGTTCTAGCTCTCCCACAGCCGCCTTCCCCCTGCACATGAAAAGCGACATATGTATGTATCTATGTCAATGAACATGAATCGCTTTACAGGTATACGAGAGGGTTGGCGGGGAGAACCAGGGGGACTGCCAGGTATGCCAGGTATGCCAGGGATCGCCTGACCTGCAACAACATCCGTGGCACAACTGCCAGCGGTGCCAGCGATGACCGATGGGGTGTACGAGAGCTGGGGCTGGGGCCGATACAGCCGTTCCCCGAGGTAGGCACGGGTCGCGGGAGCTGGGCCGCGTCACCGTAGGCAGTACACGGGCTGGGGTGATCGGCACCATCGCCGGCAGAACGCTATCGCTAGTCGGTGTAATCCGTTGTGCTGCAACACCAGCGGCTGCACCGGATTGACGTATGAATGACGTATGCCGCCTGTGATGCCTACCCGCGAGAGCCGAGCCCGAGCCGAGCGTGTGTTCGTGATGCGCGCCGTGGGCTGCCAGCCGTGGTCGAAGATTCGTGACGAGCTCGGGTTCAAGTCGGTCGGTGCCGCGCAGATGGCCTACCGCCGCTTCCTCGCCCGTAACCCGGTGCCCGATGGCTCGACGGTGTTCGCCGAGATCATCGAGCGCAAGCGGGTCACCACGGGCGCGGCCATGACCGCGTTGGCGAGAGCGGGGCGCGACGGTGACCGCGCTGCGGTGGCCCAGCTCGCGGGTGTGGTCTCGCGCAGCGATGCCGAGCTCGCCAAGCTCTACGGGATCAACGCGCCCGAGGTGCTCAACGTCAACGTCGAGCACTCAGCCGCGACGATCCTCGACCGGGCCGAGGCCGACCTGCTGGCGTTGGCGCGGCAGCGGCGACCGGAGCTCCTGCCCGTCATCGACGCCGAGGTGGTGGAGCCGTGAGCACCGAGACCGCGATCAAGGCCGCGATGGGCATTGCCCGTGAGGTCGCCGAGGGGCACCTCGCCGTCGCCGATCTGGACGCCACCGCCGTCGCCGAGGCCGCTGCGTTGTTCGCCACCGTCGTCGGTCCCGCCGACCCGGTGTGGCCGACGCAGCTCGCCGTCGCGCGCCGGGTGCTGGCGTTGGGCGGGGTGACCGCCGACGAGCTCCGCGAGTGGCTGGCCGTCGCCGACACCACCGGGCTCTAGGCGCGATTCCCGGCCGCTATACGCCCCGCTGACGGGCGAACGCAGCCGGATCGGACATTGCCCTGTAGCGGGGAGCTGAGCCGCTTAGAGCTCGCCGAGCTCGACCAGCTCCTCGACGGCGGCGTCGTAGGCGTCAACGGTGACGGCGGGGTCGCCAGCGTCGTAGCGGTCCACGATCGCGTGGAGCTCGGGCACGGTGAGGTCGGTCATGCCGCCACTGTCACCCCGATCACGGCATTATCGAAACTTTAGATATGAGAGACCCCAAGGACGCGCAGCAGCTCAAGGGTTCGCTGCTGGTCATCATTCTCGAAAGTTCTCTATTATCGAATCAACGCACCGACCAGTTATGAGAGAGGCTTGACCGCATGACAACCACCACCGAACCCGCGACCGGTGTGCTGCTCGGCTATGCCCGAGTGAGCACCGGCAACCAGTCCCTCGACGCGCAGACCGACGCGCTCGCCGCCGCTGGCGTGGACCCCGAGCGCATGTACTCCGACGTGCTGACCGGAACGTCCACCCGCGAACAGCGCGAGGGGCTGAGCGGCCTGCTCGCCTATGCCCGACCCGGCGACACGATCGTCGTGGTGGGCATCGACCGGCTGGGCCGCAACGCCGCCGAGGTGATGACCACCATCCGAGACCTCGGCGAGCGCGGGATCGTGCTGCGGTCGTTGCGCGAGGGCATCGACACCTCCAACGCCACCGGGCGCATGGTGGCCGGGGTGCTGGCATCGCTGGCCGAGCTGGAGCTGGGGCGTGAGCGGCGCAGCGCGTCGAGGGCATCCCGTCGTGCGCGTGGGCTGCCGACCGGGCGACCCCGCAAGCTGACCGCCGAGCAGATCGCGCTCGCCCACCGGATGAGGGCCAGCGGTGAGCCGGTGCCCACCATTGCCCGCACGCTCAACGTCGCGGTCGCCACGATGTACCGCACGCTCTCTGACACGGACGCGGCCAAGTGATCCCGGCGAAGTTGGTCGAGGAGCTGGCGACGGCCCTCGCGCGGTGGGACGGTCGTGGACCGACCGAGGATGACACCCTGGAGGCTGGCAAGGCTCTCGCCCACGCGGCGATGGCGGTGCTGGTGTGGGACGGGCAACAGTGAGAGGCGCGAACGTGAACGGCATCGAAGGCATCGACTGGACTGGCGGCAGCGTCCGCTCCGACACCGCAGGCGATCCCGAGGCCCGGCTGCTCGCCGTGGGCTTCATCGGTGACGTTCCCGTCGTCACCGCCGAGGCGTTCCGACGCTATGTGGAGAACTGGATGATGGGGCCGGGCACCGTCACCGAAGGTGACGGCGCGTTGATCCACGACTCATACACCGAGCGGTTCGTGTTCTCCGCCGTAGGCATGACCGGAGGCGTGCCTGTGTACGCGATCGAGGGCTACGGCCACTTCAAGCGTTAGGTGAATAACGGTCGAGCGCACCCCGTCCTGCCACGCTGAGCCGGTGACCGACGACCCGATCAGAACCCTCGCCGCCGTGAGGTCCGTTGCAGCCCGACGAGCCGAGCACCGACCCACGACGCCGGCAGAGCTCGCCGCTCGGCTGATCCCGAACTACGTCGTCACGCCGACGCTGCGGCTGCTGAGCGACGTGCTCGCCGACGCGATCACCGGACCCGAGCGGCGCATCATCATCAGCACGCCACCGAGAACGGGCAAGAGCGTGCTGGTGTCACAGATCGGCCCGGTGTTCGCGCTCATGCGCAACCCCGACGCGCAGATCGTGGTCAAGTCCTACGGCGACGTGCTCGCCGAGGAGCACAGCCGAGAGTCGCGCCGCTTCATCAACGAGAACCACGAGCTGCTGGGGATCGAGCTCGCCGAGGACAAGAGCTCGGTCGGTCGCTGGCGTGTCAAAGGGCGGCGCGGTGGCATGTTGGCCGGTGGCATCTTGAGCGGCACAACAGGTTTCGGTGCCGATCTGCTGCTGGTCGATGACCCGGTGAAGGGCGACTCCGATGCCGATAGTGCCGCTCACCGCCGCCGCCTGCTCGCCGAGTTCCGGTCCTCGCTGCTCTCGCGGCTCCACCCCGGCGCGAGCTGTGTGATCGTGATGACCCGCTGGCACGAGGACGATCTGGCCGGGGAGCTCCTGGCCGAGCCGGGTAGCCGGTGGCACCACATCAACATCCCAGCGGTGTCCGAGGCTGGTATCCCTGACGCGCTGCACCGAACTCCCGGCGTGGCGATGGTGTCGGCACTCGGTCGCACCGCTGAGCAGTTCGCCGACATCAAACGCGCGGTGGGTCAACGCACCTGGACCTCGCTCTACCTCGGTGCGCCGAGCTCCCCCGAGGGTGGGCTCGTCAAGCGCGAGTGGCTCGACACCTGGCGGCTACCGGCAGCCCCGCCGTCACCGACCGCCATCGTCGTCGGTGTGGACCCATCCGACTCCGGTAGCGGTGACTCGTGCGGTCTGGTGGCCGCGTCCCGGTCCCGCGATGGGGTCATCGCCGTCATTGCCGACGAATCGCGCCCGATGACCAGCGACCAGTGGGCCAGTGCCGCTGTGCAATTGGCGTTGAGCACCGGGGCGTCCGAGATCGCCATTGAAGGCTTCGCCGCGCGTGAGACCTACGTCCGTGTTGTGCGCGAGGCGCTGGCGCGGGTGGACGCTCCGCACCCGATCAAGGTGACCTCCTGGCCTCCGAAAGGTTCAGGCCGGGGCGGCGGCGACTCGATGGCCCGGTCGGCGGCGCTGTTGCAAGGTCTTGAGGTCGGCACGGTTCGGCTGGCCGGTCACTTCCCCCGACTGGAAGAACGCGCGGTGCTGTGGCAAGCCGGTCAACATCAGCCCGACGAGCTCTCGGCGTTGGTGGTCGCACATGACGTGCTCGTCCACAGCGCAGGTCAGCAGTGGTCTATCGCGCCCCCGGTCGGTGTGACCGCTTCCAGCGATCCGCGCATCACGTCGATGAGCTCCTACCTCGCGCGGCGTACCGATGGGCGGCGCAGCGGCTACGACCCGCTCGCCAACTACGCCCCGGTGCGCCGGTCCCGCTGAATCCCGTTGCGGCTCAACACCGAGCTCGTAGGTCTTGAGCCGGCGATCAGCGTCGCAACGTCGTCTGCACGGTCGTCTGCTGGGGTGGTTCCAGTGCGGCCACCACCAGGCCGTCCGACCGAAAGAGCCGCCCATGAGCACCACCACCACACCCGACCGAGCGTGCATCACCGCGCCTTCGGCCTACATGCAGAGCAAGGAGCGCCAGCGCCGTGAGGCATGGCGCGGGCTGGGTGTCGATCCCGACACCGGCGAGCGGCTTCCTCGACCTGCCCCGTTGGAAGCCGCGACCCGGCTGGGCGAGTTGGTCGCCGACGACACCGAGTTCCTCGGCCACCGCGACCGGGTGAAGCTGCTGGCCGCGCTGACCTCGTTGGCTCAGGCCGAGTCGGAAAGCCGGTCGGCGGCGGCGTTGGAATCCATTGCCGAGTCGCTGTCCCGCCTGGCAGCTGCACGCACGCTTGGGATGGTGAGCCAATGAGCACATCAACCACCGACGAGACCGATCCGCAAAGCCGAACGGCTGGATCGTGGAGCGCCAGATATGCGGCGTTGAAATCGCGCGGCGTGGAGGACACCGACCCGCGTGCCATCGAATGTATTGCGGCACTGTCGTTCCACCGGCTCAAGCGGGCGCTGGACGCCGAGGTTGCCGCCGGGCATGTCGCGCAGACGTACGCGGATACGGTGACCGCTGGGCTACGCCAGCAGGCGGTGTCTCAGTGATCCCTCGCCGCCGTACCGCGCCCATCACCGCCGTCGTCGCGTTCGACCAAGACGAGCAACGGCACCGCCGTCGGTCCCGTCTGCCCGTCGCCTATGACGGGCGCTTCTCGCTGGCCGACGAAGTGGCTGCGATTACCGGCCCGCTGGCCCGCCGGGTCGCCGACCGGCCGCAGCCGCTGGCGTTCCGGCATTACGTCGGCGAGCTCGCCGACGCCGTCCACGAAGCCGCCTCCACCGCTGTCGTGTGGGCAGCCGAGGAAAGCGCCCGCAAGGTCACTCAGCATCTGGCCGGTGATCCCGGCAAGCGGTCCTACGCCATCCGCAAGATCGTGGACCTGGCTCAGCGGCCGACGCTGCCGGAGCTCACCGATAACGCGCTCAACACCGGGCGATGGTCGGCGGCTCTGGTGTCGATGGTGGAGCCGACCAGCGCCCAGCTCTCCGACCTCCTGGGCCGGGCGTTCCCGCCCAAGGATGACCGGCTGCGTGGACAGGTCAGCCGCTCGGAGCGGGTCGAGGAGCTTCTGCGCGAGACCGTTGACCGGGCCGCGCTGAGCTTGGGCCGACGCCTTGACTGGGCCGAGTCCCAACCGACGCCCCGCCAGTCCTCACCGGCTGACGCCATCGCGGAGCTGGCCGAGCTTGGGGTGGTGCTCCCATGACCGCCGACCTGGCGCAGTGCCCCGACTGCCGGACGCCGGTGGCCGTCTACAAGGGCTCGGCGCACGGGTGGCGGTGTCGGCCGTGCGTGGACCGCGTAATAGGCATCGACCGCAACGTCGTCATCCACACCAGCGAGTCGAGATGACTCCCCAGACTCCGGCGGCGGCGAAACTCTCCTGTCCAGCCGCCGCCGGACCGGACGCCGGGCGCGCCGTTGCCTCCCGTAGCGGTCTCGTCGCTGCGCCCGGCGTCCACCCAAACTCCAACCGGGCAAAGGTCGAGTGAGATGACGGCGGCGGGTGGCTGGCTTCGGGCCGCACCCGTCGTCGTCGCATGAGAGAAGGGCACCAACGGATGACCTCAATGCCACCGATTCTGGACTCGTTCGTTCGCCACGAACGGGCACGAATCGAACTGTGCTGGCACGAAAGCAGCCATGCCGTCGCCGGGGTCATCCTCGGCGGTCGGCTGAAGGCCGCAACCATCACCGACGGCGAACGCAAGGGCGGTGTTGCCGGGATGCCAAGCGGCTCAACATCGTTCGCTACACTGCCGGGTCGCCATGCCGAGGTCGCCTATGCCGGTGTGTGGGGGCAGGCGTGGGCTCGGGCAGGTCGTCGCCGCCCCGGTCGCCGGGAGTTGTTCGCGGTGTTGGAATCGACCGGATGCCGGGACCGCGAAGTCCTGACCGCAGCCGGTGGACCCGACGCCGGGGAGTCGGTCGTGCCGATCTTGGAGACCTGCTGGGCGGCGGTCACCACGCTGGCGGTGAAGTTGTTCAACACCGGCACGATCGCCGAGGCCGATGTGCTGGCGGCGCTGAGCCTGAGCGCCGATCCCGGCACCCGCTCGCTGGAGCTGTCGATGATCCGCAGCGGGGCGGCACCGGGTTCGTTCGCGGTGTCCCGCCCGGCCTGAGCTGGGGGTGTATCCCGCAGTATCACGATGCAGCAGAGCTACACCGCTGCTGTGCTTCGCTGAGTAGCACGATGAGTAGCGCCCTGCTGAGCAGCGATTAGCGCCGCTCAAGGACGGTAGCGATCACGGTGTTTGCGGCGTCCGTCAGACTCTCGTGTTCCCAGATGCGGAAGACATGCCAGCCAGCATCTTCTAACGCGGCGACGGCCTGACGGTCGCGCTCGACGGTCCTAGCCAGCTTTGGACCCCAGTACCACTCATTTCTTGTCGGCTCGCGGCCATGCGCCGGGCAAGCGTGCCAGAAACACGAGTCGAGGAACACGGCCACCCGCGCCCGTGTGAACACCACATCGGGGCGCACCCGTCCGCTGGGCAGGTCAAGCCGGTAGTCCTTGCGGAACCGCAGGCCAGCCCGGTGCAGCAGCCGCCGCAGCTCGACCTCCGGCTTGGTGTCGGTCCGCTTGATCGCTCGCATGTTTCGGGCGCGGCCCTCGGTGGCTGGAACCGGGTATCTCCGCAGCTCATCGGCACCGTTTGGAGCGTCCTGCACAGTTTTGTCGCCCGGTCGTGCTTCGATAATCCTTACTCCTGTCGGGATTGTGGGGAAGGGCTACCGTGGCGCGTTTTAGCTCCGTTGAAGTATGCGCCGGTGCTGGCGGCCAGGCTGTCGGCCTGCACAAGGCTGGGTTCGACCACTGGGCCTGCGTTGAGATTGACCCTGCTGCGTGCGCGACCTTGCGTGCCAACAGCGATTGGAACGTGATCGAGCACGACCTGACACTGTGGGAACCGGACGAATCCCTCGCCGGTGTCGATCTCCTGGCCGGTGGCGTCCCGTGTCCGCCGTTCAGCATTGCGGGTGCGCAGCTCGGCCGCGCTGACGAGCGCGACATGTTCCCCCAGATGATCCGGCTCGCCGAGGAGTTGAATCCACGGGCCATTCTGATTGAGAACGTGCGCGGACTGCTGGGCCGCAAGTTTGAGGGATACCGCGCCGACATCCTGGCCGACTTCAAGGAACTCGGATACGAGTTCTGCGGCTGGGAGCTGTTCGACTCCGCCGACTTTGGTGTTCCGCAGAGCCGACCGCGTGCCCTGCTGGTCCTGGCAAAGCCCGAGGTTGCGATTCACTTCCGGTGGCCTGAGCCCAAGGCCCGGCGCAAGACGGTCGGCCAGGTGCTCAAGCGCGAAATGGCGCGGGGCGGTTGGGAAGGTGCGGAGGCATGGGCGACAGAACGTGCCAACGGGATCGCACCCGCGCTCGTCGGCGGCAGCAAGAAGCACGGCGGGGCCGATCTCGGCCCGACACGGGCTAGAGCTGCCTGGCGACTGCTCGGCGTGGATGGGATATCACTGGCGGATGCGCCGCCGCCGCCGGGGTACGTAGGGCTGCCGCGCCTGACTGTTGAGATGGCCGCACTCATTCAGGGCTTCCCAAAGTCGTGGAAGTTCCAGGGGCGCAAGACTGCCGCGTACCGACAGGTGGGCAATGCGTTCCCGCCGCCGGTCGCTCAGGCCGTTGGCCGCTGCATCGCGGAGGCACTCGCCTGCGCGGATGCCGAGTAGACCCAGGTGACGAGCAAGGCAGACCGGGAAACCCTTGTCGAAGCTTTCGACGCCGCCGTTTACCCGCAGGACACCGGACTGACCGTTGATACCGCGTGGCTCGGGATTTACCAGATGCTGTGGTGGTACGAGCATGGCGTTCTGCATGTGCGCGAAGCGAACGACCTCAAGAAACCGCTCTGGCGTGACCGGGCCGCGCGACTGGAGGAGTACATCGGGGGCCAACTCGACGTTGATCCGGCCCTGCTACAGCACTATGTGGACCGGATGATGAATCTGCCGCGCTGGGAGGGGATGCAGCGAAACAACCCGGTGGGCAACGGCTTACGAATCCTGTTCAGTGAGTTGTGCGAACGCTTTGGTAACCCTGCCTTCTCATACCCCGAGGAGGAGGACGCGAACCGCTGGTTTCCTGGGATCAGGATGCCAGGCAGGTCGAAGAATCCGAAAGTGGATGTGGCTGCGGTGCGCAAACTCGATGGCAAGCCGAGGGCCGTGCTCTCGTGCAAGTGGAGCATCCGGCACGACCGCATCTCGGACCCGACGAACGAGTGCAGCCAGTACAAGTCAGCCGCGATTCAGCAGCAGCAGATCATGGACCTGAAGTACTACGTCCTGACCAACGAGATGAGTGTCAGCCGTCTGGATAAAGTCCTCAACCAGCCGTGCGTCGATGGTCTGATTCACGTTCACCTGGCTGGCGTCGGCGAGTTGGAACCACCATCCGACGAGATGATCCAGGCAATGAAGGACGGCAGGCTGATGGACATGGCCGACTTCATCCGCAACACCGAGAAATGGCGCTAACGCTCCTCCAACGCGCGTCAGCCCATCAGTTGTGCAGCGACCGTCGCGCCGAGATTCCAGCACGCCTCAAGGTCGGCCTTAGTCGGCTTGCCCGACACCACGACGTGCTCGGCAGCTTTGACCCACCCCAGGCCCGTCGTGATCCCGTCCACGGCTCGCTGGGCTCCCTCGGTGCCCTCGTTGCCGTGAAGCCACAGCCCGAACGGTCGACCTCGGGAGCTATCGAGCAGCGGGTAGTAACTCTGGTCGAGCGCGTGCTTTAGGGCACCCGAGATGTACCCGAGGTTGACCGGCGAGCCAAGGAGGTAGCCATCGGCCTCAAGCATCTCGACCGGCGACACCGTGAGCGCGGGGCGGCGCACCACCTCGATGCCGACCAGCTCGGGGTCGCTGGCCCCGGCCACCACCGCTTCCAGCATCTCGGCGCAGTGCGGCGACGGGGTGTGATGCACGATTAGCAGGCGTGACATGCGCATATCCGCTACATCACCCATTACCGACGATTAAATGCTTGAGGGCACCGCTGATATACCCGATGTTCACCGGCGACCCCAGCAGGTACCCGTCGGCCTCCAGCATCTCGACCGGGGACACCGTGAGCGCCGGCCGGCGCACAACCTCGACGCCGACGATCTCCGGGTCGCCCGCTCCGGCCACCACCGCCTCGAACATCTCCTGGCAGTGCGGCGAGGGCGTGTGGTGAACGATCAGCAGTGTGCTCACGGCGCGGTCTCTGCTTGCAGCGCAACGGCTTTGCGTATCGCCTCCCGCGCCCGGGTCCGGTCGCCGGCGTAGTCGTAGGCCCGGGCCAGCCGGTACCAGCGCCGCCAGTCGTCCGGGTCGGCCTCCACCTCGCGGCGAACGGTCTCAAACAGCGCGTCGGCGGCGTCGCGCTGAACCCGGCCCGACGCCGTCTTCGGCAGGGCCGACACATCGAGGTCCATACCGTCGTCGGCGGCCAGTCGCGCCAGCCGCTGGTGCGCCAGCCCGGCGCGCAGGGTCGCGACGACCGCCCACAGCCCGACGATCGGCAGCAGGAGAACGCCGACGCCCAACGCCACCGCGGCCGGAGTTCCGGTGTGCAGCAACGCGACGGCGGTGCGGGTCAGGGTGACGAAGTAGACGAGCAGAGCCAGGCAGAGAAACCCGATGAGAAGCTGGACGCGCCCAATCACAGGTCGAGGAGTGGTTCGAGACCGAGGGTCAGCCCCGGCCGCGCCGGGATCTGACGCACCGCCAGCAGCACACCCGGCACGAACGAGGTGCGGTCGAGGCTGTCGTGGCGGATGGTCAACGTCTCCCCCATCGTGCCGAACAGCACCTCCTGGTGAGCCACCAGGCCGGTGAGGCGCACCGAGTGCACAGGCACCCCGTCGACGTCCGCTCCCCTCGCCCCGGCCAGCCCGGTGGTGGTGGCATCGGGGTTGGGCCGCATGCCTTTTCGGGCCTGCGCGATGAGTTGCGCGGTCCTTGTCGCGGTGCCGGACGGCGCGTCGGCCTTCTGCGGGTGGTGCAGTTCGATGACCTCCACCGACTCGAAGTACGGCGCGGCCTTTTGGGCGAAGTGCATCGACAGCACCGCGCCGATCGCGAAGTTCGGGGCGATCAGTACCCCGGTCGACGAGCCGGACAGCCACGAGCGGACATGGTCGAGGCGCTGGCCGGTGAATCCGGTGCTTCCCACCACAGCGTGAATACCGTTGTCCACCAGGAACTTGAGGTTATTCATCACGACATCGGGATGGGTGAAGTCGATCACAACCTCGGTGCCGCTGTCGGTGAAGATCGACAACGGATCACCGGCGTCCACCTCCGCGCTGAGCGTCAGATCGGCGGCGTCGCGCACCGCCTCGCACATGGTCTTGCCGACTTTGCCCTTGGCGCCCAGTACTCCCACTCGCATCAGGAAAGCGTAATCGCTGGTGACAGCTCACAACGGTGCCGCACCGCGCAGGTGCTCGAAAATCAGCGACGTCTGAGTGCCGGCGACGTCGGCGTCGGCGTTGAGGTTGTCGACGACGAACGAGCGGAGATCGTCGGTGTCCCGTGCTGCGACGTGGATGATGAAGTCGTCGGCGCCGGCCAGGAAGTACACGTCGATCACCTGTGGCCACCGACGGATCTGCTGGACGAAGTGGCGGATCCTCCCGCGGGCGCTGGATTGCAGGGTCACCGCAACCATGGCCTGCAGTGGCAGGCCGATGGCGGCCGGATCGATGTCGGCGTAGAAACCGCGGATTACCCCGAGTTCCTGCAGCCGCCGCACCCGTCCGTGGCAGGTCGACGGAGCGATGCCGACGGCCTCGGCCAGGGCGCTGTTGGGCATCCGTGCGTCTGCGTGCAGCGCCGCCAAAATCCGGCGGTCGACGTCGTCGATGCCGGCCGGCTGAACATCCTTCGGTTTATCTTGACGCGAAGGCACTTTTGTCGACGTTTGTTCTGCCATAAGCACACCCTAATGAATTTTTTTCGGTGTGATTGCGTGTACGCCGAACACTCTTCACACTGAACTCAGCCAAACCCCAGCCCAAGGAGCTCCCGTGCGTGTCGGCATCCCGACTGAGATCAAGAACAACGAATACCGTGTCGCGATCACCCCGGCGGGTGTCGCCGAACTGGTGCACCGCGGCCATGAGGTGATGGTTCAGGCCGGGGCGGGCGAGGGATCGGCCATCCACGACGCCGACTACACCGCGGCCGGCGCGAAGATCGTCGAGACCGCC
Source organism: uncultured Actinomycetes bacterium (assembly GCA_903877095.1). Lineage (GTDB taxonomy): Bacteria > Actinomycetota > Actinomycetes > Mycobacteriales > Mycobacteriaceae > Mycobacterium. The sequence goes on from CAIRCP010000170.1 coordinate 19,788, forward strand.
GACGAGGTGTGGGCCGAGGCCGATCTGTTGTTGAAGGTCAAGGAGCCCATCGAGCCGGAGTACAGCCGGATGCGCAGGGGCCAGATCCTGTTCACCTATCTGCACCTGGCGGCGTCCAAGCCGTGCACGGATGCGTTGCTGGCCTCGGGCACCACGTCGATCGCCTACGAGACGGTGCAGACCGCTGGCCCGGATAACTCGGTCGCCCTGCCGCTGCTGGCCCCGATGAGTGAGGTCGCCGGCCGCCTCTCGGCCCACGTCGGCGCTTACCACTTGATGCGCACCCAGGGCGGCCGCGGCGTGCTGATGGGCGGCGTCCCCGGCGTGGCGCCCGCCACTGTCGTGGTGATCGGCGGAGGCATGGCAGGTGACAACGCCGCTGCCGTCGCATGGGGCATGGGCGCCCACGTCACTGTCTTCGACCTCAACGTCAACACACTGCGCAAGATCGACGCGGAGTACGGCGGCGCCATCGAGACGCGCTATTCGTCGCGGCTGGAACTGGAGAACGCGGTCAAACAGGCAGACCTGGTGATCGGCGCGGTGTTGGTGCCGGGTGCCAGAGCGCCCAAGCTGGTCACGAATTCGACTGTCGCACAGATGAAGCCGGGCGCGGTTTTGGTGGACATCGCCATCGACCAGGGTGGCTGCTTCGAGGATTCCCGGCCCACCACCCACGACGACCCGACGTTCAAGGTCCACGACGCAGTGTTCTACTGCGTGGCCAACATGCCCGGCGCGGTGCCGCGCACGTCCACCTTCGCACTGACCAACGCCACCATGCCGTACGTGCTGAAGCTGGCCGACAAGGGCTGGCAGGGTGCCTGCTTCTCCGATCCCGCACTGACCAAGGGCCTGTCCACCCACGAGGGCAAGCTGCTCAACAAAGAGGTCGCCCACGACCTCGATCTCTTCTACACCGACCCGGCCAGCCTGTTGGCCTGAGCCGGAACGCGCTCAGTCGAACAGCTCCCTGGTCAACGCCGCGATGACGTCGGCGGCACAGCCTTCTCTGGTGTCCCGCCAGGCCGTGCCTGCCCACAGGCTGACGGCCTGCGGGTCACCGGCCGCGGCCGCCGCCGTGCGGATCGGGCCGGTGATCTGGTTGACCTGCGGATAGCCCGGCGGCGCTGCCGCGCTGAAGCGGCGGGTGAAAGCACTGGCCAGGCCGCGGGCGTAGCGGCCGGAGAAGGCACGGGTCACCACCGTCTCGGTGAACCGGTCATCCCGCAGCGCCTGCCGATAGACCGCGCTGGTGGCGGCCTCGTCGCACATCAGCAGGGCCGTTCCGATCTGGGCGGCCACCGCCCCGGCGTCGCGCACCCGTCGTACTGCCGCGGCGTCGCCGAGGCCGCCGGCGGCCACCACCGGGACACCCAGCCCGACGGTCTGGGCCAGCAGCGTCATCAGTAGCTCGGTGGGCGGCTCGGCCTCCGGGTCGAAAATGCTGCGGTGCCCGCCGGCGTCTGAGCCCTGGACCACCAGGGCGTCCGCGCCGGCGCCGACCGCTTGTGCCGCCTCCTGCGGGCTGGAGACGGTCACCATCGTGAGCACGCCGCAGGATCGCAACCGGGCCAGCACGTCGGGCCCGGGGCAGCCGAAGGTGAATGACACGGCCTCCGGTTTCACGTCCGCGATGACGTCCAGTTTGGCGGCCCAGCCGTCGTCATCGGGATGCGGGTGTCCCGGCTCGACACCGTAGTGGCGCGCGACCGGCTCGACCAGCTGACGGTAGCGGTCGATCTCGGCGTCGGAGGCGATGCAGGGCTGCGGCACAAAGAGATTCACGCCGATCGGGCCGACGGTCAGGGTGCGGGCGGCGGCGATATCATCGGCCACCCGCTGCGGAGCAAGGTAACCGGCGGCCAGGAATCCCAGCCCACCGGCGTCGGACACCGCGGCGGCCAGCGCTGGGGTGCTGGGGCCGCCTGCCATCGGCGCTCCCACGATCGGGACGGCGAGGTCGGGCAGGCGCAAGCTCACGGCTCAGCCCGCGATGGCCCGAAGTTGTTTCGGCAGTGAGCGTTTCGAGCGGTACGGCCCGAGCACCGCGGCGCCGAACCGGCCGGACAGAACTTTGCGTGCGACGGCGTTGACGTCCTCGACGGTCACCTCGTCGATGCGCCGCAGGGTGCTGGCCAGGCTGCGGTACTCGCCGTAGTTGAGTTCGCTGCGACCCAGGCGGTTCATCCGCGAGGCGGAGTCCTCCAGGCCCAGCAGCAGCCCACCGCGCAGGGAGCCCTTGGCGATCCGGCACTCGTCGTCGGTAATGCCTTCGCGGGCAACGGTTTCCAGAACCTCCGCCGCCAGGCGTACCACCTCGTCGAAGCGCTCCGGTAGACAGCCGGCGTACACCGAGAAGGACCCGCTGTCGGCGAACGCGTCGACCCCGGAGTACACCGAATACGCCAGTCCGCGGGTCTCCCTGATCTGCTGGAACAGCCGCGAACTCAAGCCGCCGCCTAGCGCGGTGTTCAGCACCGAGAGCGCCCAACGCTGCTGCCAGTGCCGGCCGGGCACCCGCACGCCGAGGGTGAGGTGGGTCTGCTCACAGTCGCGACCGATCAGCGTGAGCTCCGGCCCGCCGGGCAGCCGACCGGCACCCTTGCGCGGGGGCAATGGCTTGCGGCCCCTGACCAGCCGGGCGCCGAAGTACGCCCGCGCCAGCGCGACCACGTGGGCGTGGTCGATGTTCCCGGCGACCGCCAGCACCATGCGCTCGGGGATGTAGCGGCGGCTGTGGAAAGAGTGCAACTGCTGTCGGGTCATCGACGACACCGATTCGACGCTGCCGATCACCGGGCGGCCCACCGGGTGGTCGCCGAACATCGCCGACAGGAATACGTCGCCCAGAGTGTCCTCGGGATCGTCGTCGCGCATGGCGATCTCTTCGAGCACCACATCACGCTCGAGTTCCACGTCAGCGGGCGCGCAAACCCCGTTGAGAACGACGTCGGCGACCAGGTCGACCGCCATCTCCAGGTCGTCGTCGAGCACATGCGCGTAGTAGCAGGTGTGCTCCTTGGAGGTGAACGCGTTCAGTTCGCCGCCGACGGCGTCGACCGCCTGCGCGATACCGACCGAGGTCCGTGTCGGGGTCGCCTTGAACAGCAGATGCTCAAGGAAGTGCGCAGCCCCGGCGACCGTCGGCCCCTCGTCGCGGGACCCGACGTTGACCCAGAGGCCGACCGAGGCCGACCGTACCGACGGCACATACTCGGTGACCACGCGCAGGCCACCGGGCAGAACTGTGCGCCGGACGGTCGAACCCTCGTCGGCCGCCGAAGCTGCGCGGCGGTTAGCTGTCGGCGGTCGCGGCATCGGCCAGCGCCGGTGCGGCATCCCCGGCGGCGGCGTCGCTCTCGTCGGCCACCGGGACCAGCGAGATCTTGCCGCGGTTGTCGATGTCGGCGATCTCCACCCGCAACTTGTCACCGACCTTGACCACATCCTCGACCTTGGCGACCCGCTTGCCCTTGCCGAGTTTGGAGATGTGCACCAAGCCGTCGCGGCCGGGCAGCAGCGAGACGAACGCGCCGAAGTCGGTGGTCTTGACGACGGTTCCGAGGAACCGCTCGCCGACCTTGGGCAGCTGCGGGTTGGCGATCGCGTTGATCATGTCGATCGCCGCCTGAGCCGACGGACCGTCGGTGGCGCCGACGAACACCGTGCCGTCGTCCTCGATGGAGATCGAGGCGCCGGTCTGCTCGGTGATCGAGTTGATCATCTTGCCCTTGGGTCCGATGACCTCGCCGATCTTGTCCATCGGGATCTTGATGGCGGTGACGCGCGGGGCGTACGGGCTCATCTCGTCGGGGGCGTCGATGGCCTCGGCCATCACCTCCAGGATCGCCAGGCGGGCGTCCTTGGCCTGCGCCAGCGCACCGGCCAGCACCGACGACGGAATGCCGTCGAGCTTGGTGTCCAACTGCAGGGCCGTGACGAACGCCTTGGTGCCGGCGACCTTGAAGTCCATGTCGCCGAACGCGTCCTCGGCGCCGAGGATGTCGGTCAGTGCGACGTAACGGGTTTCCCCGTTGACCTCGTCGGACACCAGACCCATGGCGATACCGGCCACCGGAGCCTTCAGCGGCACGCCCGCGTTCAGCAGCGACAGCGTCGAGGCACACACCGAACCCATCGACGTCGAACCGTTGGAGCTCAACGCCTCCGACACCTGCCGGATCGCGTACGGGAACTCCTCGACGCTGGGCAGCACGGGCATCAGGGCCCGCTCGGCCAGGGCGCCGTGGCCGATCTCGCGGCGCTTGGGCGAGCCGACACGGCCGGTTTCACCGGTCGAGTACGGCGGGAAGTTGTAGTGGTGCATGTAGCGCTTGGACTTCTCCGGCCCCAGCGAGTCGATCTGCTGGGCCATCTTGACCATGTCCAGCGTGGTGACACCCATGATCTGGGTCTCGCCGCGCTGGAACAAAGCACTGCCGTGTGCCCGCGGGATGATCGCCACCTCGGCGCTCAGTGCGCGGATGTCGGTGATGCCGCGGCCGTCGATGCGGAAATGATCAGTCAGGATGCGCTGGCGCACAAGCTTTTTGGTCAGCGAGCGATACGCCGCGCCGATCTCCTTCTCCCGGCCGGCGAAGTTCTCGGACAGCCGGCCCAGGACCTCGGCCTTGATCTCGTCGGTGCGGTCGTTGCGTTCCTGCTTGCCCGCGATGGTCAGCGCCTGCGCCAGCGACTCGCCGGCCGTGTCGGCGACCGCGGTGTAGACGTCGTCGGCGTACTCCGGGAACACCGGGTAGTCGGCGACCGGCTTGGCGGCCTTCTCGGCCAGTTCGCGCTGGGCGTCGCACAGGGCTGCGATGAACGGCTTGGCGGCCTCCAGGCCTTCGGCAACCACGGTCTCGGTGGGGGCCTGGGCTCCGCCGGCCACCAGTTCGATGACCTTGTCGGTGGCCTCGGCCTCCACCATCATGATGGCGACGTCGTCAGCGGTCTTACGGCCGGCGACCACCATGTCGAACACGGCGCCCTCGAGCTGCTCGACGGTCGGGAACGCCACCCACTGGGTCCCGATCAGAGCGACCCGCACGCCGCCGACCGGGCCGGAGAACGGCAGGCCGGCGATCTGGGTCGACGCCGATGCCGCGTTGATGGCCAGCACGTCGTAGAGATCGTTGGGATCCAGGCTCAGAATCGTCACCACGACCTGGATCTCGTTGCGCAGGCCGGACACGAACGTCGGACGCAGCGGCCGATCGATCAGCCGGCAGGTGAGGATCGCGTCGGTGGAGGGACGTCCCTCGCGGCGGAAGAACGAGCCGGGGATGCGGCCCGCGGCGTACATCCGCTCCTCGACGTCGATGGTCAGCGGGAAGAAGTCGAAATGCTCCTTGGGAGCCTTGCTGGCGGTGGTCGCCGACAGCAGCATGGTCTCGTCGTCGAGGTACGCGACCACGGCGCCGGCGGCCTGCTGGGCCAGCCGGCCGGTCTCGAATCGGATGGTGCGGGTGCCGAAGCTCCCGTTGTCGATGGTGGCGGTTGCTTCGAAGACGCCTTCGTCGATTTCAGCGACAGACATAGCGGTCCGTACAGCCTTTCGTTCACTGTTGATTTAGCGCCGTCACAGTGAACCCGCCGATTGGCTACGGTCGTCGATCGAAGCTGCCGGGTGGAAGTCCTCCCGGCAACCACTACCGAAGACCGCCCGATCGGGCCAGGCCTCGCTGGGAGACGCATGTCGAAGGCCGCGGCGCGGCCGACGACCCCCTAATGTTACCCGACGCTCAGCGGCGCAGGCCCAGGCGTTCGATCAGCGAGCGGTAGCGCTGGACGTCGACCTGCGCCACGTACTTGAGCAGCCGGCGACGACGGCCGACCAGCAGCAGCAGACCGCGGCGTGAGTGGTGGTCGTGCTTGTGCATCTTGAGGTGCTCGGTGAGATCGGAGATCCGCTTGGTCAGCATCGCCACCTGGGCCTCCGGCGAACCGGTGTCGGTGTCATGCAAGCCGTACTGGCCCAGAATTTCTTTCTTCTGTTCGGTGGTCAGCGCCATGGGACTACTCCATCTGTTTCAGTGCCGCGAGGTGAACGAGGACGTGGCCGCCGCGGACTGCAGCACACGCCGCAGAAACTGTACCGGCTCAGGCTTGAGCGGCCAAAATGGTGCGGGCTTTCTCGGTGTCGCGGCCCATGGCGGTGATCAGCTTGTCGACCGACGCGAACTTCTCCTGGCCGCGGATGCGCGCGACGAAGTCCACCGCGACGTGCTGCCCGTACAGATCGGCGGCGGCGTCGAGCACATAGGCCTCGACGGTGCGGGTCCGGCCGGAGAACGTCGGATTGGTGCCGATCGAGACCGCGGCCGGGTAGCGCCGGCCGGGCAACACCGAGCCTGCCTCCGGTCCGTGGCCCAGAACCGTGAACCACCCGGCGTAGACGCCGTCGGCCGGGATGGCGGAGTGCATGGGCGGAGCGACGTTGGCGGTCGGGTAGCCCAATCCGCGGCCGCGCCCGTCACCGCGGACCACGACGCCCTCCACCCGGTGCGGGCGGCCCAGCGCCTCAGCCGCGGCGACGACGTCGCCGGCGTCGACACACGCCCGAATGTAGGTCGAGGAGAACGTGACGGAATCGGACTGGTGCTGATCGGCCACCAGCGACACCGACTCCACGGCGAATCCGAACCGCTCGCCCGCCTTACGCAGGGTCGCGACGTTGCCGCCCGCCTTCTTGCCGAAGGTGAAGTTCTCCCCCACCACCACGTCGAGGACGTGCAGGCGCTCCAGGAGCAGTTCATGGACGTAGCGCTCCGGGGTGAGCTTCATGAAGTCGCTAGTGAACGGCATGACCAGGAACACGTCGATGCCCAGTTCCTCGGCCAGTTCGGCCCGGCGGGTGAGCGTCGTCAGTTGGGCGGGGTGACTGCCCGGGAATACGACCTCCATCGGGTGCGGATCGAAGGTCATCAGGACCGTCGGCACCCCGCGGGCCCGGCCCGAATTGACCGCCCGGGCGATGAGTTCGGCGTGGCCGCGGTGCACCCCGTCGAACACCCCGATGGTCAGCACACAGCGACCCCAGTCGGACGGAATGTCGTCCTGCCCGCGCCAGCGCTCCACGGGTGCAAGCCTAACGACTCACAACGCTGACGCCCGGCCGAGGGATTACCGGCGACCGACCCACCCGGGACGTCCCGGTCTGGGCCTATAGGGTCAAAGCTCGGCAGATGCCGGGCGGGTGACGGGGGAGTCAACATGTTGCACGGTGTCGCACGTCTGGCGACCGCGGCACCGCGGCGACTCGTGATTTCTGCCGCGTTGCTCACCCTGGCCTTGGCCGTCTTCGGTATCCCTGTCGCCGAGAGCCTTTCCTCGGGCGGGTTCCAGGACCCGGCATCGGAATCAGCGCAGGCGGCCACACTCATGACCGGGAAACTGGGCCAGGGTGACGTGCAGATGCTGGTGACCGTGGCGACCCCGAACGGCGTCGACAGCCCGGCCGCCCGAGCCGTCGGCACGGGGATCGTCGACACGCTGAGGAACTCGCCCTACGTGGTCAACGTGACCTCGCCGTGGACGGTGCCACCGGCGGCCGCAGCCGGTTTGGTCAGCACAGACCGCACTGTCGGGCTGATCACGGCCGGGATCACCGGCGACGAGAGCGATCAGCAGACCCGCGCCAGGGAACTCTCCGCGCAGGTGAGCGGGGACCGCGACGGAGTGGTGGTGCGAACCGGTGGCCTGGCCATGCTCGGTGTGCAGTTCACCGAGCAGTCCCAGCGGGACCTGGTGATCATGGAGTCGATCGCGATTCCGCTGAGCTTCGTGGTGCTGGTGTGGGTGTTCGGCGGTCTGCTGGCCGCCGCGCTTCCGGTGGCCGTCGGTGGAATGGCCATCGTCGGCGCCCTGGCAGCGCTGCGGGTGGTCGCGTTCTTCACCGAGGTGTCGATCTTCGCCCTGAACCTGGCCGTCGCGTTGGGGCTGGCGTTGGCCATCGACTACACGCTGCTGATGATCAGCCGGTTCCGCGAAGAGTTGGGCGGTGGCGCCGACCATGACGCCGCGCTGAGGGCCATGATGGGCACCGCGGGTCGCACCGTGGTGTTCTCCGCCACGACGGTCGCGCTGTCGATGTCGGTGATGGCGCTTTTCCCGATGCACTTCCTGAAGTCCTTCGCCTATGCAGGCGTCGCGACCGTCGGATTCGCCGCACTCGCCGCTCTGGTGGTGACCCCCGCCGCGCTGGTCCTCCTTGACCACCGACTCGATGCCTTGGACGTGCGGCACCTCGTCCGCCGGGTCATCGGACGGCCCGAGGCCGCACGCCGGGTCATCGGACGGCCCCAGCCCGCAACGAAGCCCGCCGGGCAGATGTTCTGGTACCGCTGGACCAAGTCCGTTCTGGACAGGGCGGTGCCGCTCGGTCTGGCCGGCGTCACCCTGCTGGCCGTTCTCGGCCTGCCGTTTCTGGGCGTCCGGTGGGGATATCCCGATGACCGGGCGCTGCCGACGTCGTTGTCCGCCCGGCAGGTCGGCGACGCCTTGCGGACCGAATTCGCCAACAATTCAGAGGCGGCGGTCACCGTCGTCTTCCCCGACGCCCAGGGCCTGACCCGCGACCAACTCGATGGGTATGCGGCCGAGCTGTCCCGGGTGCCTGAGGTCACCAGCGTCTCGGTCCCTTCCGGCACGTTCACCGCCGGCGCGGCCGCCGGACCCCCGTCGGCTCCCACCGGGATGGCGAACGGCAGCGCCTTCCTCACCGCCGACAGCGCCGCCCCGCTGTTCTCTGACCGATCAGAGGCCCAGCTCCGCAGTTTGCATGCGGTGCCGGCCCCCGTCCCGGTCTTGTTCACCGGCATGGCCCAGATCAACCGGGACAGCGTCGACGCCATCACCTCGACGTTGCCGGCGGTTCTCAGCCTGATCGCCGTCATCATGTTCGTACTGTTGTTCCTGCTCACCGGCAGCGTCGTGATACCGCTGAAAGCATTGGCGCTCAACATCCTTTCCCTCAGCGCGACGTTCGGCGCGATGGTGTGGATCTTCCAGGAGGGTCATCTGGGCGGCCTCGGCACGACCGCCAGCGGGACACTGGTCGCCAACATTCCCGTACTGCTGTTCTGCATCGCCTTCGGCCTGTCGATGGACTACGAGGTCTTCCTGGTCTCCCGGATTCGGGAGTACTGGCTGGCCTCCAGATCGGGCCGGGCATCAGCATCGGAAAGTCAGATCAGGCCCGACCCAGCCCGGGCCAACGCGGACAACGACGAAGCCGTGGCATTGGGCATCGCCCATACCGGCCGAGTGGTGACCGCCGCCGCGCTGATCATGTCGATCTCGTTCGCGGCGCTGATCGCCGCCGATGTCGCCTTCATGCGGCTCTTCGGCCTCGGCCTGACGCTCGCGGTGCTCGCCGACGCCACATTGGTCCGGATGGTGCTGGTGCCCGCGTTCATGCATGTCGCGGGCCGATGGAACTGGTGGGCTCCACCCGGGTTGGTCCGGCTGCACGATCGCCTGGGCCTGCGCGAAAGCGGGCCGAACCCGAACCCGGACCCGCAACCGCTGCAGATGACGGCGCACCGGTGATCAGGTCAGCCCAGGCGGGCGCACTGATCCGTGCCGCACACATCGAACCGACGCTCGCGGTGACGGTGCTCACCGCCCTGCTGGCCCGGGCCAGCGGGCTGGGTGCCGAACGGCTGGCCCTGGTGACGGCCGCGGTGTTCTGCGGACAGCTGGTGATCGGCTGGTCTAACGACCTGCTCGACGCCGGCCGTGACACCGCCGTTGGCCGCAGCGACAAACCCCTGGCGACGGGCGAGGTGACACCCAGGGCAGTGACGATCGCCGCAGGCGTCGCCGCAGCAGCGGCGGTCGGGCTGTCCGCCAGCGTGGGATGGCGCAGCGCACTGGTCCACCTGGTGCTCGTCGTCGGCTCCGGAATCGCCTATAACCTCGGTGTCAAGGCCACCGCGTGGTCGTGGCTCCCCTACGTCGTGGCTTTCGGTTCCCTTCCCGCGGTGGTGAGCCTTGCCGCATCGCCGCCCGGACCGCCCGTTGCCTGGGTCGCCGCTTCGAGCGCAGCCCTGGGCGCGGCGGCGCATTTCCTGAATACGCTGCCCGACCTTGCCGATGACGAATCCACCGGGATCAGGGGGCTGCCGCACCGGATCGGCGGTCGGCGGTCCCAGGCGGTCGCCGCCGTCCTCTTGCTCGCGGCCTCGGTGGTCATCGTCCTGGGCCCGGCGGGACCACCGCCGCCGGTGGCCTGGGCCGGGCTGCTGCTGGCTGCAGGACTGGCCATCGGGGCGCTGACCGGATTTGGCCGCACGCCGTTTCGGTGCGGTGTCGCCATCGCGGGGGTCGATGTGATCCTGCTGGTGCTGGCCGCCGCCTGAGCCGACCGCCATTCACGACAGGCCACCCGGCAACGTCGCCGGACGGATCACCACCAACGACTTGGTCTTGGCACCCCGATCCTCCAGCAGCGCGATCACCCGTCCCCCGGGATCGGTGGCAGCGTGGACGCCGTCGATTCCGGCGGCCGGCAATGGACGGCCGTGGGCGGCATCGACAGCATGGGCGCCGGTGATGTCGCGCCGCGGGAAAGCCGCCAGGCACGCGTCATCGAGGCTGTAGCTGAGCGCGGGACCGTCGGCGAGTTCCTCCAGCGTCCGGGCGTGGTCGAGTCCGTACTCGCCGACCCGTAGGCGCCGCAGGGCGGTGAGATGCCCGCCGACGCCCAGGCCGGCGCCGAGGTCACGGGCCAGCGCCCGGATGTAGGTGCCCGACGAGCAGTCCACCTCGACATCGAGATCAACGAAGCCGTCGACTCCGCCGGGGCCGCGGCACACCGACAGCACCACGAAGCGGGCGACGCGCACGGCGCGGGCCGCCAGTTCCACCTGCTCGCCTTCCCGGGCCAACTGATAGGCCCGCTTCCCGCCGACCTTGATCGCGCTGACCGACGACGGTCGCTGGGAGATCTCACCGCGCAGTGCCGCGACTCCGTCGGCGATTTGCTCGTCGGTAACCGCCGATGCGGGAATGTCTTGCAGCACTTCCCCTTCGGCGTCGTCGGTGGTGGTCGAGCGGCCCAGCCGAATCGTCGCCGAGTACGACTTCTCCGTCGCGGTGATCAACCCCAGGATCTTGGTGGCCCGCTCGATGCCGATCACCAGCACACCGGTCGCCATCGGATCCAGCGTGCCGGCGTGGCCGACCTTGCGGGTGCCGAAGATCCGCCGGCAGCGCGACACCACGTCGTGGCTGGTCATGCCGGCCGGTTTGTCGACGACGACGATGCCGGGCGGGGGCGCGTCAGGACTCACAGCACGATCGCCGTCAGCGCCAAGCCCCGGGACACCGACCACCGGCCGGTCAACTCGCTCAGCGGCGGTCCCGAGCGTGCCGCGGGATCGATGAGGATCCGCGAGACGAACGTGCCGGTAGTCCCCGCGGAGTCCACGTCGAAGGTGATGTGCGCGTCCTCGAAGCCGAGCCAGCGCTGCGTGAGCGGGAACCACGCCTTGTAGGTCGCCTCCTTGGCGCAGAACAGAATCCGGTCCCAGTGCAGACCCGATGGCAGAGCAGCGATCTCATGCCGTTCGGCGGGCAGGCTGATCGCATTGAGCACACCGTCGGGCAGCACGCCGTGGGGTTCGGCATCGATGCCCACCGAGCGCACGGCGGTGGTGCGGCCGACCACCGCACCACGGTAACCCTCACAGTGGGTCAGACTTCCGACCAGGCCGTCGGGCCAGCGCGGTTCGCCCTTCTCCCCCTTGAGGATCGGGGATTCAGGCACCCCGAGCCGTCCCATCGCCAGCCGCGCACAGTGCCGAGCGGTGACGAATTCGTTGCGGCGCTTGGCAACCGCGCGGGCGATCAGCTCCTCTTCTTCAGGCAGCGGCGCCAAATCCGGCGGGTCGTGGTAGAGCTCGGCGGACACCAGGCCGTCGCGTTCGGGCAGCACGACCCGCATCAGGCCGCTCATTCGCGCCGGCTCTTCAGTCGGTCCCGGAGGGCTTTGGATTGCTCCCGCATCTCCGCGGTGATGACGAAGTGACCGCCGAACTCGTTGAGATAGCCGGGGGCATACTGCGGATCGGGCAGCACCTGGCGCAGCCATCGGTAGGGCTTGCGGCGGCGCCACTCCCGCGGGTAACCCACCGACACCTCCTCGAACCGCACCCCGTTGTACCAGGTGGTGCGGGGAATGTGCAGATGACCGTAGACCGCGCACACCGCGTTGTACCGGGTGTGCCAGTCTGCGGTCTCCACGGTCCCGCACCACAGCGAGAACTCCGGGTAGAACAACACGTCGCACGGCTCGCGCAGCAGCGGGAAGTGGTTCACCAGGACGGTGGGCATCGTCGGGTCCAACTCGGCCATTCTGTCGCGGGTGTAGGACAACCGGTCCCGGCACCACGCCTCGCGGGTGGCGTACGGCTCGCACGACAGCAGGAACTCGTCGGTGGCAACGACGTTGCGCTGCTTGGCAATCGCCAGTCCCTCGGCTTTGGTAGCCGCACCTTCCGGCAGGAACGTGTAGTCGTAGAGCAGGAACATCGGCACGATGGTGGCCGGGCCGCCCGCCCCGTTCCACACCGGGAACGGATGCTCCGGTGTGACGATGTCCATCTCGTCGCACATCTGCACGAGGTAGTCGTAGCGAGACCGGCCGAAAACCTGCACCGGATCCTTGCCGGAGGTCCACAGTTCGTGGTTGCCCGGCACCCAGATGACCTTGTCGAACCGCCGCCGAAGCAGGTCCAGCGACCAGCGGACGTCGTCGGTGCGCTCGGCGACGTCGCCGGCGACGATCAGCCAGTCCTGCGGAGTGGACGGGTACAGCGACTCGGTGACCGGTTTGTTTCCGGCGTGCCCGGTGTGCAGGTCGCTGATCGCCCAGAGGGTGGGAGCCACAGCCGATCAGCCTACGCAGCGCGTGGGTGCCTATCCTGGAGCCGTGACGGGAATCCGGGCGATCGACCGGGCGGTGTCCCGGGTTCTCAAACTCTCCCCGCCGACGACGGGCTACCGGGTGGACCGGGGGCTGCCGGTGCCGATGCGCGACGGAGTCACGCTGCGGGCCGACCACTACGCCCCGGACACCCACCGCCCGCAGGGCACCATCCTGGTGCGCGGACCCTACGGCCGGGAACTGCCGTTCTCGATCATCTACGCCCGGGTGTACGCCGCCCGCGGTTACCACGTGGTGTTCCAGAGCGTGCGCGGGACGTTCGGCTCCGGCGGCGACTTCGTGCCGATGGTGCACGAGGCCGACGACGCCGCGGACACCGTCGCGTGGCTGCGCGAACAACCCTGGTTCACCGGAACCTTCGGCACCGTCGGCCTGTCGTATCTGGGTTTCACCCAGTGGGCATTGCTATCCGACCCGCCGCCGGAGCTGGCCGCGGCGGTGGTGACGGTCGGCCCGCACGATCTGCACACGTCGTCGTGGGGCACCGGCGCGTTCGCGCTCAACGATTTCCTCGGCTGGTCGGACATGGTGGCCAATCAGGAGACCTCGGCGCTGGGCCGGTTGGCGTTCCAACTGCGCGCACGGCGACGGCTGACCGAAGCGGTCAGCGGGGTGCCGCTCAACGAGGCCGGACGCGCGCTGCTGGGGGAAGGATCGCCCTGGTACGAATCCTGGATCGAGCACCCCGACCCGGACGACCCGTTCTGGGAACGGATGCGGATGACAGCGGCGCTGGACCGCTGCCGGGTGCCGGTGCTGCTGCTGAGCGGCTGGCAGGACATCTTCGTCGACCAGACCATCGACCAGTACCGCCAATTGCGGGATCGCGGCGTGGACGTCGCGATGACGGTCGGCCCCTGGACCCACGAGCAGATGGTGACCAAAGCCGCGGGTCAGACCGTTGCAGAGACGCTGGAGTGGCTGGGAGCGCACCTGGCACGGAGCGCCGGCGGGCAGCAACGAAGCGACTCGGGAATCGAACCCGTGACGCCCCGCGCTCAGCCGGTCCGGATCTTTGTCACCGGGCGCACCCGACCCGGCTGGCTCGACCTGCCGGACTGGCCGCCGGCCACCACCGACCGGGTTTTCCACCTCGGACCCGGCGGGCGGTTGGGAACCGAGCCGCCGGAGCAGTCAGGGTCCGGATCGACGGCGCCGCCGTCAGGGTCAGTGTTCCGGTACGACCCGGCTGAGCCCACCCCGACCGTCGGCGGCCGGATGCTGACCCGGGACTCCGGCTACCGCGACGACACCCGGCTCGCACAGCGCGACGACGTCCTGAGCTTCACCAGCGCCCCGCTGCAGGCACCGCTGTGCGTATGCGGTCACCCGATCGTCGAACTGGCCTATGAGACCGACAACCCGCACTTCGACGTGTTCGTCCGGCTCAGCGAAGTCGACCCGGACGGCCGCTCCCGGAATGTCAGCGACGGCTTCGGCCGGTTCAGTTCGGCACCGGACGGGCCGATCCGACTCGAACTCGACCCGGTCGCCCACCGGTTCAGCGTCGGCTCACGGTTGCGGGTGCTCGTCGCCGGCGGCTGCCATCCCCGATTCGCCCGCAACCTGGGTACCGGCGAGCCCGCGATCAGCGGGCGGGCCATGCGGCCGTCGACCCACACCGTGCGGCACGGAGATAACTCGACGCTCACATTGCCGGTCGGCGAACTGCGCTGAACCTCAGGGGACGGCCGTAGCCGTGGGGGACGGTGACCGGGTAGTCGAAGTTTGGGGCGTATAGCTGACCGCCAGGAAGATCGCGATCGCCGAAGCAACCACGAGAACCACACCGCCGACGAGCAATAACAGCTTCGGGTTCACCATCTTGCGGTCCGCCATGGCGGCAAAGTTACCGTGTCAGGGTGACCACCGACACCGCCGACGTCCTGCTGATCGACACCACTGACCGGGTCCGGACTCTGACGTTCAATCGTCCCGAGTCCCGCAACGCCCTCTCGGCCGCGCTGCGCACCCAGTTCTTCGCCGCGCTTCGCGACGCCGAAGCCGACGACGCGGTGGACGTGGTCATCGTCACCGGAGCCGACCCGGTGTTCTGCGCCGGGCTGGATCTCAAGGAACTCGGCAACACCACGGAACTGCCCGACATCTCACCGAAGTGGCCGCCGATGACCACACCGGTGATCGGCGCCATCAACGGCGCCGCCGTCACCGGCGGCCTGGAAATGGCGCTCTACTGCGACATCCTGATCGCCTCCGAGCGCGCTCGTTTCGCCGACACCCACGCCCGCGTCGGACTGCTTCCCACCTGGGGTTTGAGTGTCCGGCTTCCGCAGAAGGTGGGCATCGGCATGGCCCGGCGGATGAGCTTGACCGGCGACTACCTGTCGGCATCTGACGCCCTGCGCGCCGGCCTGGTCACCGAGGTGGTGCCGCACGAGGATCTGATGCCGACCGCCCGGGCGGTGGCGGCCTCCATCGTCGGCAACAACCAGAAGGCGGTCCGGGCACTGCTGGAGTCCTATCACCGCATCGACGAGGACACGACCGGCTCGGGGCTGTGGCTGGAGGCCGAGGCGGCACGCAAGTGGATGCGCTCCGCCACCGGCGACGACATCGCCGAAAGCCGCGCCTCGGTTATCGAGAGGGGCAGGAGCCAGGTTCGCTAACCGGTGCCCGGCACCGCCCACCGCCCCGACACCGCCCGCCAGACACCGAAGACCAGCCGCAACCCGATGAAGGCGCTCAGCCCGGCCCAGATCCCGGCCAGGCCCCAGCCGTAGGCCAGGGACAGCCAGATCAGCGGAAGGAATCCGAACAGGGCGCTGAGCACCGTCGCCGTCCGCATGAAGGCGGCGTCACCCGCGCCCATGAGCACCCCATCGAGAGCGAAAACGACTCCGGCGAAGGGCAATTGGGCGACCAGGAACCACCATGGGATACCGATCGCAGCAAGCACATCGCGGTCGGCGGTGAACACCGACGGAAACACCCGGGCGCCCGCCGCCAGGACCGCCGCCAGCAGCACCGCCGCCAGCGCCGAGTAGAAGGTCACCCGCCACGCCACCCGTTTGGCATGGCTGGGGTCACCGGCCCCCAGTGCCGCGCCGACCAGGGACTGCGCCGCGATGGCGAGGGAATCCAGAACCAGCGCAAGGAAACTCCACACCTGCAGCACCACCTGGTGAGCCGCCAGAGCCGCAGCACCGAACCGGGCTGCCACCGCCGCCGCTGATAGGAAGCAGGCCTGAAAGGCCGCAGTGCGAACCACCAGATCGCGGCCCATCACCACCTGCTGGCGCAACACCTGCCGATCCGGTCGCAGCGATACCCCTTCGACGAGCAACGCGCGGCAAAAGAACAGACCGGAAATCCACTGCCCCACAACATTGGCCACCGCGGATCCGGCCAGGCCCCAGCGCGGCAGCCCAAGCCAGCCATACACCAGCAGCGGGCACAGCCCGGCCGACACCGCGAAGCCGACGACCACATAGCGAAGCGGGCGTACGTTGTCCTGGACTCCACGCAGCCAGCCGTTTCCGGCCAGTGAGATCAAGATCGCCGGGGCTGCGAAGATGGCGATCCGCAGCCACGGCAACGCAGCGCCGGCGATGGCGGAGTCCCCGGCAATGGCTCTGGCCAGCGGGCCGGCGATGAGCTGCACCGCGGCGAAGATCAGCACCCCCAGGCCCAAGGCCAGCCAGGTGGCCTGAACGCCCTCACGCACGGCGGCGGCCCGGTCGCCGGAGCCGTGGAACCGTGCCGAACGCGCCGTCGTGCCGTAGGACAGGAACGTCAGCTGGGAGCTGACCATCGCCACCACCAGCCCGCCGATGGCCAGCCCGGCCAGGCTCAGCGCGCCGAGCCGTCCGACGACGGCGGTGTCGAACAACAGGTAGAGCGGCTCGGCAGCGAGCACGCCGAGTGCCGGCAGCGCCAGCGCCGCGATACTGCGGACCGGAACGTCAGTCGTCGTCGGCCTGCGCCTCGTCATCGGTCAGCCGGTAGGGCTGCGGGTCACCCGCGGGAGTGGCCCCCTCCCGGATCCGGGCCACGTCGGCGTCGGCGGCACGCGCCCGGGCCAGCAACTCCGCCATCCGATTGGCCGCGTCGGGAACGGTGTCTCTGACGAAGGCAAGCGTCGGGGTGAACCGAACCCCGGTGCCGGCCCCAACCTTGGTGCGCAGCACGCCCTTTGCACTCTCCAGCGCCGCTGCGACCCCGGCGTAGTCCGGCTCCTCGTCGAGGGATCGGCCGAGCACCGTGTAGTAGAGCGTCGCGTCGTGCAGGTCGCCGGTCACCTTCGCGTCAGTGATCGTCACACCGGCCAGCCGCGGATCCTTGATCTCGTACTCGATCGCCGACGCGACGATCGTGGAGATCCGCTTGGCCAGCCGCTTCGCCCGGGCCGGGTCAGCCATCGACCCGCCGCCCCGTCGGAGACACCACCATTAGACCCGCGCCTTCTCGACCAACTCGTAGGTCTCGATGACGTCGCCTTCCTTGATGTCGTTGTACGTCAGGGTGAGACCGCACTCGTAGCCCTCGCGCACCTCGGTGGCATCGTCCTTCTCCCGCTTGAGCGAGGAGATGGTGATGTTCTCGGCGATGACGACGTTGTCGCGCAGCAGCCGCGCCTTGGCGTTACGCCGCATGATGCCCGACTGAACCAGGCAGCCCGCGATATTGCCGACCTTGGACGACCGGAAGATCGCGCGGATCTCCGCACGGCCCAGTTCCTTCTCCTCGTAGATCGGCTTGAGCATGCCCTTGAGGGCCTTCTCGATTTCGTCGATGGCCTGGTAGATCACCGAGTAGTAGCGGATCTCCACACCTTCGCGGTTGGCCAGTTCGGTGGCCTTGCCCTCGGCGCGGACGTTGAAGCCGATGATGATCGCGTCCGACGCCGACGCCAGGTTGACGTTGGTCTCGGTGATGCCACCGACGCCACGGTCGATGACCCGCAGCTCCACTTCGTCGTCGATCTGGATGCCCAGCAGGGCCTCCTCCAGCGCCTCGACCGTGCCGGAGTTGTCGCCCTTGAGGATCAGGTTGAGCTGGCTGGTCTCCTTGAGTGCGGACTCCAGGTCCTCCAGGCTGATGCGCTTGCGGGCCTTGGCCGCCATGGCGTTGCGCTTGCGCGCGCTGCGCCGGTCGGCGATCTGGCGGGCGATGCGGTCCTCGTCGACGACCAGGAAGTTGTCGCCGGCACCGGGCACCGAGGTGAAGCCGATGACCTGAACCGGACGCGACGGGTAAGCCTCGGTGACGTCCACGCCGTGTTCGTCGACCATCCGTCGCACGCGACCGTAGGCATCGCCGGCGACCACCGAGTCGCCCACCCGCAGCGTTCCGCGCTGGATCAGCACGGTGGCGACCGGACCGCGGCCACGGTCCAGGTGGGCCTCGATGGCCACGCCCTGGGCCTCCATGTCCGGGTTGGCCCGCAGGTCCAGCGCCGCATCGGCAGTCAGCAGGACCGCCTCCTCGAGCGCCTTGATGTTGGTGCCGTCCTTGGCCGAGATGTCGACGAACATGGTCTCGCCACCGAAGTCCTCGGCGACCAGGCCGTACTCGGTCAGCTGGGCGCGGATCTTCTGCGGGTCCGCGCCTTCCTTGTCGATCTTGTTGACCGCCACCACGATCGGCACGTCAGCGGCCTGGGCGTGGTTGATGGCCTCCACCGTCTGGGGCATGACGCCGTCATCGGCCGCGACCACCAGGATGGCGATGTCGGTGGCCTTGGCGCCGCGGGCACGCATGGCGGTGAACGCCTCGTGACCCGGGGTGTCGATGAAGGTGATGAGGCGCTCGACGCCGTCGTGCTCCACGGCCACCTGGTAGGCGCCGATGTGCTGGGTGATGCCGCCGGCCTCGCCCTCGCGGACGCTGGCCGAGCGGATGGTGTCGAGCAGGCGGGTCTTGCCGTGGTCGACGTGACCCATGACGGTGACCACCGGAGGGCGTTGTTCGAGGTCATCCTCGTCGCCCTCGTCCTCGCCGTAGGTGAGGTCGAAGGACTCCAGTAGTTCGCGGTCCTCGTCTTCCGGGGACACGACCTGGACGACGTAGTTCATCTCGCCGCCGAGCAGTTCGAGGGTCTCATCCCCCACCGACTGGGTGGCGGTGACCATTTCGCCGAGATTGAACAGAGCCTGCACCAGGGCGGCCGGGTTGGCGTCGATCTTCTCGGCGAAGTCGCTCAGCGAGGCACCGCGAGCCAGCCGGATCGTCTCACCGTTGCCGTGCGGCAACCGCACGCCGCCGACGATCGGAGCCTGCATGTTCTCGTACTCGGCGCGTTTCGCCCGCTTGGACTTGCGACCGCGACGCACCGCTCCACCGGGACGACCGAACGCACCGGCAGCACCGCCGCGCTGGCCGGGGCGGCCACCGCCGCCGCCACCGCCACCGCCACCGGGACGACCG
>CAIRCP010000171.1 GCA_903877095.1 uncultured Actinomycetes bacterium
ACCTGCCACCACGCTTACCCGCATCGGAGGGCATTACCGATTCGACAGCCGCCCAGAACTCATCAGAAATCACACCCATACGTGTCACCGCGAAATCGTCGCTGTTCAACACCTTTCAATTCGGGAGACACGCCCTAGTCTGTTGACCATGGCCTGGGTGCGGCAGCGCGACGGGGTGACCTGCGGCCCGAGCGTGGCGGTCATGGCCGGGGCGCTACTCGACCGGGAGTACGGCAGTCGGCTGTTCGGCGTCCGCTCCGCTGCCGCCCAGCAGTGGTTCGACGCCGAACAGGGCCGGGTGCATCAGGCCGTCAACATGGTGTGGCCGCGCGCCCTCGGGACCACACCGGCGGGGATGGCCCGGGCGATCACCGCGCGGAGCAGAACCCGCGGAGTGCGCTACCGGTGGCGGCCCGCCCGCCGCGGTGACGCGCTGAGCGACGTGTCGGCGGCGTTGTCGGCGGGCCTGCCCGTGGCCATGCTCATCGGGGCGGCTATTCCCCGGCACTGGGTGTTGTTCACCGAGGGCGACGGGTCGGTGTTCCGGTGCTACGAGCCGTCGGCCGGCCACGTGCACGCGGTTGCGGTGGAGGCGATCCGGGAGGGCCGCCTCGACGCATTGGGCTTTCCGCGGGCGTTCGCCTTCGTCCTTCCTGATCTCGCGAAATCGACTGGCGCTTAGGGACTCTCGGGCACCCTACTCAGCAGCGCGATCGAGGCGGCCACTGCCGGCTCGATGATCCCGGTCGCCGGGGCGCCGTCCTCGACCGTCTGGGCGGTGAGTTCGCGCAGGCCGCCCACCAGGATGACCGCGGCGGCAGGGGAGAGCGGTGCGATGCCGGCCCGCTCGAAGCCGGGGCCGGCACTGAGTTCGGTCAGGGCCGTGGCCAGCCGGCTGAACCCGCGCCGCAGCATCGGGCGGGCCTCTTCGCCCAATGCCGGCAGTTCCCGGATCCAGCTCAGCGTGACCGCCGGGTTGGCCTCGATGGTGCGGACGTACGCGGTCACGGCCTGGCGAACCTGTTCCCGCCACGGCGCGGCCGGGTCGATCGCCTCGCGCAACGTGGCCACCAGATCCTCGTTGTTGGCCGTGAGCAACTCGATGAAGCACTGCTCCTTGGTGGGGAAGTGGTCGTAGAACGTGCGCTTGGACGTGCGCGCGTGGCGGACGATGTCGGCGACCGTGGTCTCCCGGTAACCGCGCTCCTCGATGGAGGCTTGCAGCCCGTCGAGCAGCCGTCGGCGGAAATCCTGCGCCGGCTGCGCGTCGACGGGTGCGCTCACCGCCCGCTCCTCCCACTTGTCAGGCTCTGGTACCACACGGTACCGTACAGAGCAGCAGTGGTACATCTTGGTACCGCGCTGGTGGGAGGTCTCGATGACAACGGTCCCGGCTGTCGACCGGCAGATCCATACCGCGCTGCTGCCGCCCGCGCCGCGCCCGCCGGCCGCGCTGGTCGGGCTGGGGTTCATGGGCGCGCGGCGGCACGCCATCGCCTGGCTGGTCCGGCAGTACGGGCCTGCGGTCACCTTGCGGCTTCCGGTGTTCGGCGACTCCGTCATGATCTCCGACCCGGCGCTGGCCAAGCAGATCTTCACCACCAGCCCCGAGGTGCTGCACAACATCCAGCCCAACCTCAGCCGATTGCTCGGCGAGGGATCGGTGTTCGGGCTCGAGGGTGCCGATCACCGCCGGCGCCGCAAACTGCTCACCCCGCCGCTCCACGGCAAGAGCATCGCCGCCTACGAGCGCATCGTCGAGGAGGAGACGATTCGGGAGATGGCGTCCTGGCAGGACGGCGTCGAATTCGCCACCCTGGAACCGATGATGCGCATCACCGTCAACGTCATCCTGCGGGCGGTGTTCGGAGCAGAAGGCGAGGAGTTGCAACAGCTTCGCGAACTGCTTCCCCGCTGGGTCACGCTGGGATCGCGGCTCGCGGTGCTCCCGACCCCGACTATCGCGCCCGGCCGCTGGGGTCCGTGGGCGCGGCTGGCCTCATATCGGCGGACCTACGAGGTGCTGATCGACCGGCTGATCGCCCGGGTCCGGCAGGACCCGAACATCGAGGACCGCACCGACGTGCTGTCGCTGTTCCTGCGCAGCCGGTACGACGACGGAACCACGATGTCGCGCAAGGAGATCGGCGATGAACTGCTGACCCTGCTGGCCGCGGGGCACGAGACGACCGCGTCGACGCTCGCCTGGGCGTTCGAGCGGATCTCCCGCCATCCCGAGGTGCTGGAACGGCTGGTGGAGGAGGTGGCCGGCGACGCCAACAGCTACCGGCAGGCCACCATCTTCGAGGTGCAGCGCAACCGCACGGTGATCGACTTCGCCGGCCGCCACGTCGCCGCACCGTCGTACGAGCTGGGGGAATGGACTCTGCCGCAGGGAATGTCGATTCTGGTGTGCCTGCTGGCGTTGCATCACGATCCGGCCGTGTACCCCGATCCGGAACGATTCGACCCCGACCGCTTCCTCAACGACAAGCCGAACACCTACTCGTGGGTGCCCTTCGGCGGCGGGACCCGGCGCTGCGTCGGCGCGGCGTTCGCGAACATGGAGATGGACGTCGTGCTACGAATGGTCCTGCAGCACTTCACCATTTGCGCCACGACGGCGCCCGGGGAGAAGTGGCACCATCGCGGAGTCGCCTTCACCCCGAAGAAGGGCGGCCGGGTGGTGGTCTACCGCCGGGCCGTCCCGCTGGGGGTTACTCCTTGACCGCGTAGGGATCGACGAACACCGCGTCGCTCAGACCCGCCGACAGGTAGTTCGGCAGGAACAGCGGGATGACCCCGAACGGCGTCACGGTCTCATAGGTCACCAGATCCCCGAGCACCGTCGGAATCGACGAGTAGAAGTCCGAGAAGCCCAGATCAACGCCGTAGGCCTGGCGGGCGTTGAACACCGAGCCCACCGGCGGCACGTTCCATGGCAGTACCCCCGCTGACCCCGAGGTGACCTTGGTGACCAGGATGGCGGTGGCGTTGCCGCCGAACCAATCCCATTGGCGGGTTACGTCGGCATCCACGCTGCCGATCTTGTTGCCAAGGATGTCGATGACGTCGAACTGCTGATAGCCCTGGGTGATCATCTCGCGCGGCGGAAGGCCGTTGACACCGGATGTCTTCTGTGTCGACGTGGGAACGAATTTGTACCCCCCCGGCACCTGCAGAGGTTTCTGAGTGGGCGGCTTCGCCGCGTCGAAATTCAGCGGAATCGGAACGGAACCAGTGGGTGTCACCAGGGTCGTCGTCGACGTCACTCCGCCGGTTGCCGACGGTGTGGAGGTGTAGAGGACGTAAAGCTGGTCGCTGACGTCGAAGATGTTGTACACCGTCCCGACCGGCGGTACGTGTGGTCCCGCCGAACCCCCGACGCTGGTGACCAGGATCTCCTTGGTGAAGAGGCCAAGCACATCGGAGGTGGTCGTCACTAGACCCTCGAAGCTGCCGACCGCGACACCTTTGGAGTCGTAGACGCTGTAGTCCTGTCGGCCCTGCACGGCGGCGAACAGCGGCTGCAGACCGGTGACCGAGGTGAACTCCTCGGTCGACGGTTTGGTCGGCGCGATCGAGTACCCGCCTCCGGGCAGCCGGATCGCCTTGTTCACCTCGACGTAGTCGGTCAGGCCCTTGGCGGCGTCGTACGGGAAGGGAAGCCCGATACTGCCGAACGGGGTGATGAGCTTGAACGACACCACGTTGCCCGACGCCGAAGGCATTGCGGTGTAAAGCGTTCCGAAGCCGAAGTTGTCCGACGAGCTGATGACGGTACCCACCGGCGCGACGCTGCCGGCATTGCCGGAGAGGACGTCGGTGACAACGAGTTGCCGGGTGGTCCCGACGGCGGTGAACGTGCTCTGCAGCGCCGTGAACGAGCCCGCCACCTGCTTGGTGGCCGGGTCCACGAGGTTGAACGTCTGCTCGCTCTGGGTGCCGGGGTAGGCCGGGAAGTTCACGAACGGGCCGTAGAACGACGTCACGAGTTTCTGGGATGCGGCGACCACGTTGTAGCCGTTGAGCACCAACAGCGTGGGGCCGGTCGAGACGGCGGCTGTCGCCGCGGCGGTCGCGGCAGCAGCGGCGGCGGCCGGCTGCCGCCGGGCCGCGGCGAGCAACAACCAGTTGGCCGGGGACTCCATCGGCGGGGCGAACGGGGAGTGACCCGAGAACGTCTGTGCCAGTTGTGAAACCACCGACGTGATAGCCGCCGAAATCCGATCCGCGACCGCCGCCAACGCGGCGGGGAAGCCACCCGCCGGCACCCCGGAGGCCGGCCCGGCCGACGACGTGACCGACGGCGCCACCGTGGTGACCGAGCCGACGATCGACGGCGCCGGCTGCGCAGCGGCCGGGGCGACTATCGCCAGGGCGGCGGCGGGGGCCGGCACGACAGCATCGTCGGGTACGGGAGCTGCGACCACCGCGGTGCCGGTGACAGTCACCGCGGGGGAGGACCCATTAGCCGGAGTCGTTGGTGCAGTGAATGTTTGGCTCGGGACCGCGGCAGGAGGCTGATCGGCAGACGTCGCACCCCGTCCGCGTCGCGGCACGTCCTGAGTCGAGGTGGGTGCCGACTCGACCGGCGTTTCTGTGTCGACCGGCGTTTCCGTCCGAGGCGCCCGCGCCCCGCGCGATCCGGTGCTCTCCCCCGCCGGGGACGTGGTAGAGCCCGCGGAGTCCGCGGTCGAGGGTGTCCCCGTCGAATCCGACGTGCCGCGATCGGCCCAGGCGACGGCCGGCCCGCCGAGCATGGCAGCGCCTACTCCAAGAGCAGCGGCCAACGCGCCGACACGGCCGATAGGTGTTGATGCGCTCATATTCTCGTTTCTCTCACTGCGGGCTGTGGACTTCGGTCTGCGCCGGATGGATGGGGGTGTGCACCGGATGGACAGGAAGGTCGAAGGTCTCGTACACGAAGGCGAGGTCGCGCCGGATGCGCTCCGGGTCAAGGGCGAACTTCTCCGGGGAATGCTGATGACGGCTCCGGTAGGCGCGCTGCCGCTCAGCCTGTGCGCGTACCTCCGCCACGAACGCTGCGTTGGGATCAACCTCGATGAAGTCCAGGATTCGCTCGACCGTGGGTTCGAGGTTCTGCAGCAGATCGGTGTAGCGGACGATGCAGAGGTTCTTCTCGGGGATCCGCCCTGATGTGTAAGCCTCGTGGAACGAGCGGAGCATTTCGCAGGAAGCCTGGTAGAGGTTCTCGACCCAGCGCTGCTGGTCGGCTTCGGTGCTGTGGTTCCAGGCGTCGTAGCCGTTGTCCAGCACGCCCGAAACCAGTGACATTCCGGACGGGATGACCTCGACCGGATCGCGAACAATGTAGACCAGCTTGCAGTCGGGGTAGCGCTTGATCAGCTCGTCGAGGCGGAAGGTGAGCATACTGGTCTTGGCCACAATCCGATTGGCCTTCTTGTAGAATAGGTTTCGCCGCCAGCATTCCTCGTGGTAGCTGAAGAAGCGCTCCCGGTCGCGGTCGGTGATTCCCTCGACGCCCATCTCCCGCCGACTCAGCGGGCTGCCCCAATTATCCTGCCAGGCATAGAAATACGCCCAGGCGAACGGGCCGTCGAGGGTGCGGAAGAACCAGAGCACGTCGTCGGTCTCGATGCCGCGCAGATTCGTGTCGTGAATGTCGGACGGGTGGTAGCGGGCCGGGGAGAGCCGATCGAACCGCGGGACGACGCGTCCGAGCAGCTTCCGCGCCGTGATGGCGGGAAAGAGCATCTCCCACAACTCGAACGCCGCCATGTCGCCGGCGCCGAGCAGTAGTCGGTGCAGGAACGTGGTGCCGCTGCGCGGGTTGCCGACGATGAAAATCGGCCGGTCGATCGGCTTCCTGCGGTAACCCGGGAAGAGGACTCGGTCGAGTCTCAAAGTCAGGGCCGAGATGGCTTGGCGCACTTGCAGAACTACGAACGTGCCCAGTGGCCGCAGCCGGAACCCGAAGGTCTTGTTGATGGTCCGGTAGAGGTCCAGATAGTGGTTCACGTCAGCCCTCCCAGACCGCGGTGGCCCCAACGACAGTGAAACCCGCTGCAGCACTGGCGATGACGATCTTGTCGCCGGATTCGACCGTGCTGTGACGCAACCGGTGGTCGAGTGCCAGGGCCCACGCTGTGCTCGCGGTATTGCCGTACAGCGCGTGGGTGTGCACGCATGCCTGAGGTCTGGCGCCGAGTTCGTTCAGGATCCGCTCCAAACCCGACTCGCTGGGCTGGTGGAAGGCGTAGTGATCGACGTCCTCGGGGGCCCAACCGGCGTCGTCGAGCAGGCGGCGAAGCTCGGGCACCAGGTGGATGGACAGCGCGAACAGTTCCTTGGCGTCGGAGCTGAATTGCCCTTCCACCGGGGCCCGGCACAGTGCCCAGTGCTCGGGAAGCGATTTGTGCAGAAAGCCGACCAGTCGGGCGCCGCCGGCCGGCAGCGGTTCCCGGGTGATGAGGAGTGCGGCGGCGGCATTGCCGATGGTCAGTCCGGCGACGCCCAGTTCGACGTCCTGCACCGACTGCATGTCGTAGCCGACCCGGTCGCGGGTGATCTCGCCGGCGCAGATGAGGGCCGTGCGAATGTCGTCGTGCAGGGCGAAGTACCCGGCGGCGACGTGCATGGCCTCGATGAGTCCGGCACAGGCGCACGTCACGTCGAAGGCGTGCAATGGACGCGCGCCGAGGCGCCCGGCCACCTCTGCGGCGGTGGCCGGCTCGAACGCGTCGCGCGCTATCCCGCCGTAGATGAGTAGATCCAGGTCGGTGGCCGCCAGGCCGTTCTCGTCGAGGCAGGCCTGCGCCGCCTGTGCGGCGAAGGCCGCCGGCGAGAGGGTGTCGTCGGCCTCCAGGAAGCGCATTTTGGTGTTACAGCGGTCGAAGACGTAGCGGATCGCCTGGTCGATGGGCTGCCAATCGGGCTCCGCGCCGCGGAACGATTCACGGATTCGGGACAGGATCGTCTCGTTGTCGACGGCCGTCTCCGGCAGCACCGTCGCCGGACGGGAGTAGAACAGTCTCGGCAGCATCAGCTCAGGCCGCCCCGCGCGGCACGCACGATTCGTAGTGGTGCCATACGGAAACCCCTTTCGGCGTCAACCCGTCGAAGAATGATTTCCACCACCCTAGCGCGCAGCGAGAGCGACTCGTCGTTGGGTCAGTTGCCGTGGGGTCGGCGTCCTTACGCAGACCCAGTGTTTAGACGCAAAGTCGCCCACGGGAAATTTGCCCGTAAGAAAAACCAACGATGAGTCGGATGAAATTCCGCGTCGGAACACGGTTCAGGACTGCGCTCCGCTCAGGTCGACGGCGATGAAATCTGTCCGCCACAGTCCCTCGAACAGTTCCAGGGCGAGGTATTCCAATTCGGCCTGATCGGTCGACAACAATCCGCCCCGGGCGACCCGGGCGGCGATATCGCGGATCGACCGCTCGCCGTCGACCTGCTGGGCGAAGGCCAGGTGCGTCGGGTTAAGGCGGACCCGCCAGCCCGGCCGGAAGATCTCGTCGCCCTGGATGCCGCTTCGCAGCCGCATCAGCGGGATGTAATCCAGAGCGCGGCTTGAGGAGAAGTCGATCCGGTAGTGCTCCTGCGCCCGGTCCGGGTGGCAGGCGAGGAAGAAGTGGCATGCATTGAGCGTGCGAATCCGCTCCATGACCGACCAGATCTTCTCTGGCGGAAGCTGATTGACCGACGAGTAGAACCCGTTGCCGGGCTCGGTGAGCAACGGCGGGTAATACGATGTCTTGAGGAACCAGTCCTGGAAGACAAGATCAGCCGAGCTCACCAAATCGAGGCAGTCCTCCACCGTGTAGCTGCGGTCACGTCCGTGCAGGAAGGTGTCCACCAGACCGGCGTCGAAGTCGAGGTCGGGCGCGACGGACATGTAGGCGCGCAGTGGGTGGTTCGGCGCGAGCGTTCTCACGGCCTCCTTGACCATGCGCAGCGACTCCTCGTCCTGGCGCAGGCCCAGGTCGCGGAAAACGGCCTGCAGCAGTTCGACTCCGGTGCGGCCGTACCGTGCGTAGAGCATGATCGCCGCGACACCCTCGGGGCGAAGGCTGTCGCTCAGCGCCTTCAACCCGATCTTCGGCTCGGCCAGGTGGTGCAGCACGCCGGTGGACACGATCAGGTCGAACTTCTTGTCGAGGGTGGGAATCTCCTCGACCGGAAGCAGGTGCAGCTCAAGGTTTTTCAGGGAGTACTTGTCCTTGAGATAACGGTTGTGGTCCAGCGAGGGCTGGCTGATGTCGACGGCGACGACCTTCGCCCCGCGGTTGGTGTAGGCGAAGACCGCAGCTTGGTTGGTACCGCAGCCCGCGATGAGAATGTCCAGGTCGG
Organism: uncultured Actinomycetes bacterium; assembly: GCA_903877095.1. Lineage (GTDB taxonomy): Bacteria > Actinomycetota > Actinomycetes > Mycobacteriales > Mycobacteriaceae > Mycobacterium. The sequence goes on from CAIRCP010000171.1 coordinate 8,341, forward strand.
GCTGATAGGGGCGGTCGGGCCACAGGATGCGGTGTGCGTGGCTGGGATCGAACCACTGCCAGTTGTTGGCCAGCCACGTCTCAAGGTTCTGGATCGGGTCCGGGTACGTCCACTTCTCGTACTGGTGGGCTACAACGTCGGCGCGGGGATCGGACATGTCTTCGGTGTTCCTCAGGGTGAGAGTGCTTATCGGATAAGGGGATTGGTCTTGAGGACCGGCAGCGGGAACAGGTGGTCGCTCTCGGCCTCGTCCAGGCTGTCGTAGAGGCCGAGGGTGTAGACGCCGGGCTCGTCGGCCCGCATCGGCAGGTACTGGGTGAACACCCGGAACTTCACCGGGGTCGGCGGATTGTCGTCCCAGTGCCAGCTGAACTCCAGGCTGCCCACTCGTTCGCCAGATGGCGCGGTCGCCACGATGAATTTCGTGGGGTCATAGTCCGTTCCGCCGAGCGCCGTCACCGCCACCACCATCGGCACGGTGATCTGGGCCGGAAAGTTGTTGACGTAGCAGCTGGTCATCGGGAAGCCCTTGACAGCGATGCCGCCGACGGTCTCTTCTACGGCGCTCAACGACGGCGCGAATGCGACGACGCGCATGGTTACTCCCTCAGTACATCGGCGAACTGTCGCGCCAACGATAGTCAACGCTGCGCACGCTTCTACAGGTACTACCGCAAACCCGCCCAAACGGCCGATTCCGGAACGGCGGTCGGCAGGGTGCGCGGCGCGCCGAAATGGAGGTTGCTCTGGTGAAACGGGCATGACAACGGCGCTGTGCGGTACCTGAAACCAACTGCCGGCACTTGCCCAGCAGGCGGTCATTGCATCGACGTGAGTTTTTCTCTCAGGCGGTGCCGTCGCGCGTCGCCGCAGCTGGTGGGCGCGGGGGCCGGGCGACCCGAACCGAATCGAAGGGCAAAGGACCCTATTCCTGAGAAAATTGTCGGTGGAATACTGCGGCCGAGGGCGGCCCAATGGGGTCCGTGGTAAGTCGAGGGGGCTCTATGTCTGTTCAGTCGGGGTTTGTTGGTCGTCGGGCTCGGGCCGGGAAGCGGAGCCTCCGGGGTATCGAGTTCTCGCGGCCGGCGTTGACGGACCTCGGTGTGCAGTCCCCTGCCCGTTTCGTGGGTCGGGTGGGCGCGCTGGCGGTGGCGTTGGGCGTGGGCTCGGCGGTGGTGGCGATGCCGTTGGCGTTCGCGGATCGCACGGGGTCGGGGGGATCTACCGGGTCGGATGCGGACGGGTCGTCGTCGTCGTCGTCGTCGGCTCCGGTGAGCAGGGGTCATCGGGGGGCGCCGGCGGTGAGTTCTCCGGCGGGTGATGCGCCGGCGGTCGAGGTCCCGGTGGCGCCGGTGGAGGTCCCGGCTGCCGGTGGGGGCTCGGAGCCGGTGGGCGGTTCGGATCCGGTTGTGCCGGCGGTCAGGGGGCGCCACGGCAATGCCGACGTGCCCTCGGGTGGTTCGGGGGCCCCCCAGGACGCTCCGGCGGCGGTGGGGTCGGCTCCTGCTGTGGTTGGTGGGATTTCCCCGTCGGCGGCGGTCTCGCCGCCGGTCGAGGTGATCGCACCTCGTGCGGCGGTGTCGGCGGCTGCGGTAGTGCCGGATGAGGTTGTGCCGCAACATAAGTCGGGTGCGTCGGATGCGCCGGCGGGGTCGTCGGTGGTGGCGTCGGCCGCGCGGGCGGTGGCGGCGCAGGCGCCGGTGATGCGGGCGACCCCGCAGGCGGCGGCGTCGGGGGCTGTGTCGGGGATGGGCCGCGGTCTGTTGGCGTGGCTGCAGACCGGCGCCACCGGAGATGGGTCGGCGGCGGCGCCGTTGGCGTGGACGGCGTTGGCGTTCACCCGCCGCGAGGTGGGGAGTCGCGGTTCGGTGAGTGTGGGGGCGGCGGCGTCGACGTCGACCGGTGAGCCGCTCACGGCGGGGTCGGCGCTCAAGGTGAGTTCGCCGAGTGCGGCGGCGACCGGAAAGCTGACGGCGGACCCGATCGGTGACTTCATCCGGATCTTCATCAGCAACGGCACCGCCGATCATCCGGATGCGGGTCTGCTGATCGGTAACGGATTCTCCTGGGATGCCGCGACGTGCACCGCCGGGGTGGCCTGCCGCGGTGGGCAGGCCGGTTTGTTGTTCGGCAACGGCGGCAACGGCTGGAACGGTGGCGGGGGCGGCTCGGCGTTCTTCGTCGGTGACGGCGGTTCCGGCGGCGCTGGCATCGGCGCGGTCAACACCGGCGCCGGCGGTATCGGCGGCCTGGGTGGGGTGCTGTGGGGTAACGGCGGCGGCGGCGGCGCGGGGGCGGCACTGACCGGTACCGGTGGTGCGGGCGGATCCGGCGGCAACGCAGGGTTCCTGTCGCTGGCCGGCAAGGGCGGAACCGGCGGCGCCGGTGGGGCGGGCACCGGCGCGAGCGGTGTTGGTGGGCGCGGTGGTGACGGCGGTGCCGGCGCCGGGCTGGCGTTATTGCGTTCGGCCGGCGACGGCGGTGCGGGCGGCGCGGGGACGACGGTCGGCGGTGCCGGTGGCGCCGGCGGTACTGCGGGCGCGGGTTCACTGACAATTCTGGGTGGGCGCGGCGGTGACGGTGGGGCTGGTGGCGCCGGCGGCACCACCGGTGGCGCCGGTGGGGCCGGCGGCACGGCCGGGCTGACCAACGGCTTCGGCGGCGCTGGTGGTGCCGGCGGGTCGGTCACCGGCCCGAACGGTGACGGCGGTGCGGGTGGCGCCGGCGGTGGGTCGGGCGCGTCGTCCCTCGGTGGGGGCGGCGGCGCCGGTGGTGCCGGCGGTAACGGCGGCGCACTGTCGGGCGTGGGTGGTGCCGGCGGCGCCGGCGGGAACGTCGCGCTGACGGCGGCGATCGGTAATGGCGGCTCGGGCGGGGCCGGTGGGACCGGAGGCTCCGGCGGCGGCGCCGGCGGGGCCGGCGGGCGGGCGGGGGCGACCTTCGGCAACGGCGGTAACGGCGGGGACGGCGGCTCGGCCCTGGTCTCCGGCGCGGCCGGCAACGGCGGCGACGGCGGGAACGTCGGGCTGCTCTCGGCGGTCGGTAACGGCGGCAACGGCGGTAACGGCGGCAACGGGGCGGCCGGGGTGGACGGCGCAGACGGGGTGCTACCCGGGCAATCCGGCGGCAATGGCGGAAGCGGTATCGCCGGCGGGACCGGCGGCAACGGCGGCAACGGCAGCTTCGTTTCCGGGCGCGGCGGCAATGCCGGCAACGGCGGCTCGGGCGGGTCGGGCGGCAACGGCGGCGACGGAATCACCGGGGCCGCGGCGACCACCCCGGGTACCTCCGGCGGTGCGGGCGGTGATGGCGGTAACGGCGGAGACGCCGGACCGGGTGGTCTGGCCGGACAGGTCGGCCAGGGCCGCATCGCGTTCCTGATCCCCAACAACGGCACTCCGGGCACCGACGGGGGTGGCGGCGGGGCCGGGGGTAATGGCGGCAACGCCGGTGCCGGTGGTGCAGGTGCGGCCGGCGTCAACGGCGTCAACGGCACCCTGGGCAGCCCGAACGGCACCGACGGTCAGGCCGGCGGCAACGGTGGGGCCGGCGGGGTCGGCGGCAAGGGCGGCAAGGGCGCCCCGGCCACCTCCATCACCCCGGCCGGCGCGAACGGCAACGGCGGCAACGGCGCCATCGGCGGTGCTGCGGGTGCCGGTGGTGCCGGTGGCGCCGGGTATGTCGGAGCGGCGCTGAGCGGTCAGGCCGGCGGTAACGGCGGTAACGGCGCCAAGGGCGGCATCGGCGGCGCCGGTGGCGCTGGGGGTGCGGCCGGCGGGACTGGGGCTAAGGCCGGTGTTGATGCCGCCGGCGGGACGGGTGCGGCAGGCGGTAACGCCGGTGCCGGCGGTAATGGCGGCACGGGTGCTTCCGGGGTTGCCGGTTCAACAGCGTTGAGCCCCAACGGAACTGACGGCCAAGCCGGTGGTGTCGGTGGGTCGGGCGGCACCGGCGGGGCCGGCGGTGCCGGTGGGGCCGGTGGTGGTTCGGCGGCGGCGGGTGTCTCAGGTGCGGGTGGCGATGGTGGTGTGGCCGGGAACGGTGCGGCTGGGGGTACGGGTGGCGCCGGGTATGTCGGGGTGGTGCTGACCGGTCAGGCGGGCGGTAAAGGTGGCGCCGGCGGGGCGGGCGGCAATGCGGGCGCCGGTGGTGCCGGTGGCGTCGGCGGAACCGGTGCGGCCAGCGGTGCGGACAAGGTCGGCGGCAACGGCGGGGCCGGTGCTGG
>CAIRCP010000172.1 GCA_903877095.1 uncultured Actinomycetes bacterium
AGCGTGCGACGTCACCACACCGACGACGCCACCACCATGCAGACGAAGGCCTCGCCCGCTACGCGGACGGGGCCTTCGCTACATCAACACCATCGGCATCCATGATGACGACATCAACCGCATCCACAGCGACGCTCAACAGTACTGGCGCAGCAGGCCGTTGGTGTTTTCGTTGGTGCCGCGTTGCCAGGGGCTGGCCGGGTCGCAGAAGTAGACGGCCATGTCGGTGGCCATCGAGAACTGTTTGTGGCGGGCCATTTCGCAGCCCTGGTCCCAGGTCAGTGACCCGCGGAGATGCGCCGGCAAGGTGGCGACCGTGGCGATGAGTCCGTCGCGGACAGCCTCGGCGTGATGGCCGTCGGGCAGGTGTACGAGCAGCGTGTAGCGGGTCGCCCGTTCGACCAGGGTCGCGATCGCGGTCTTGTTGGCTTCGCCCATGATCAGATCGCCCTCCCAGTGGCCAGGCACGGCGCGGTCTTCGATGTCGGCGGGCCGCTCGCTGATCATGATCATGGGGTCGACGAACCGCTGGGTGCGCTGATCAGGACGTCGATGAGGCTTGCGTATCGTCCGTCCGCTCCGAAGTGCTTGTGTCAGTTCCCGTTTGAGCCCACCGCGCGCTTGAAAGTACAGCGCCTGGTAGATCGTTTCGTGGCTCACGCGCATGCTCTCGTCGGCCGGATAGTCCTTGACCAGACGATGGGAGATCTCCTCTGGTGACCACCGCTGCGACAGCCCGTCTTCCACAGCCCGGCGCAACGCATGGTTGGTAACCAGTTTGGTCGGCTTGGGCCGGGCGCGGGCCGCGGCCGCCGCCGTATGGGCTTGATAGGGCAGATACAACCCCGCCACGCTGCGGTTAGCGATCTCGCGCGACACCGTGGAGGTGGACTTACCGATCCGCTCGGCGATCGCGGTCATGCTCTGCGCGGTGGCCAGCCCGTCGGCGATGGCCAGCCGATCCTGCAACGACAGATACCGGCGATTGATCACCGGCGGCTCAGCGTTAACGGTCAAGGTCACGGGTTGTTTGTACTGCGCGGGATCGCCGTAGCGGATCACCCTGCCATCAGCACGGACCCGCGTGTTGCCGACCTTACGGATTCCGTCGCGCCAGTCCCGGGCCGTGCGCACATGGACTCCTACCTCGCGAGCAGCCCGAGATGCTGACCAGCCGGCATCAAGCAGCTCCAAGAACCGTGCCCGAGCCTGCTTTTTGCCGGCCGGTTGACGGTCCTTGCCGACCAAACCACACTCGACGAGCACTCGCCTTGCCCGCGAGTGGGAAATGCCGTTGACCTTCGCAGCCTGGTTGATCGACCCGGTGGCCTCGAACACCGCCACCACCGCCCCCGAACCAACATCGCGCCACACCGTCTGTGACCTGCCCACCGGCCGACCCGTCGCACGCAAGATCGCATAACACCGACTCCGCGAAAGACCGACCGCTACTGCGGCCTCCTTGACCGCCACACCGGCATCAACAAGCGTTGCTAACTGATCCCCAAAACGAACACAGTCCTCCGAAAACGACACGGTCGCCGCAACCTCTCACATCGAGAGTGTTGCGACGACCGTGTGAACCCGCGAGGCGGGGCCTCGTCTCAAGGGTTTGAACCGAGTTACCAGCTCGGTTCCAGGTCCGCACCCGTCGCCCCGAAAGGCATTTGCTTGAACGGCAAGTGTCACGGTAGCAGCTACGCGTGTGCTCTAAAAGAGACAACGCCCAGTGCTTCCCGTGAGCTATCAAAACGTAATGTTCGCCCGACCCCGCGTGGGTTGCGCAAGTGGGTTTTGCGGGCCGGGTGTGCCCCGGCCACCGTTGCACGGTGGACCACTCGCGCGGCCTGGCTCGCAGATCTCGGGCAGTGGTCGCGCGGGCCGGAGTTCGCGGCGGCCAAGGCGCGGGCCGGGGTGTCGATCACCGCGGCGACGCTGCTCGCGATCGCCGCGATCATGGCCGAGTACGCCGATCACGACAGTGGCCGCCATGTCGCCATCGTCCGCGCCCGTATCGCTGAGCGGGTCGGCTGCTCGGTGGACACGGTGAGCGTGGCCTGGCGGCTGCTGCGGCTGGCCGGGTGGGCGCTCGAGGTCCAGCGCGGCCATGGCGGGCCGACCACGCCGGCCGGCGGCCGGCGCCCCTCGGTCTACCACCTGATCCCGCAGCGCACCCTCCAGCCCAGCCCTGCCCAGAACACCGAAGGTGTGGAAAATCCCGACCTACCGCCGAAGGCGGGTAGTTGTTCTTCAAGTCCCGTAGGGACATCCTCACCAAGCGCGCGCACGCGCCGAAAATCGGCCACCTCAACCGGATCGGGGCGGCGCTGGCGCGCCGCACCCCGCCCGGATCGGCCACCCCGGCCGCTGCCGCTGCAACGGCTCGCCGGACAACTCACCGCACGCTGTCACGGACTGCACCGCGGCCACATCGGCGCGATCGCCGACGTCCTTACCACGGCCGGGATCGACCCTGCCGTGTGGTCAGCACGGGCCATCACCGACGCCCTGGACGCCGACATGCGCGCCGGCGGCTGGTCCTGGCCCGACCGCATCGCCCACCCCACCGTGATCCCGCCGGCGGAACTGGCCGCCATCGCCGGCTGGTGCGACGCCAACGGCGTCCGGCTCATCAGCGACGAGGTCTACCACGGTCTGGTGTATCCGGGCGCACCGCAGACCGCATGCGCCTGGCAGACATCGCGCAATGCCGTTGTGGTGAACAGTTTTTCGAAGTACTACGCCATGACCGGCTGGCGCCTGGGCTGGCTGCTGGTGCCTGAGGAGTTGCGCCGAGCGGTGGACTGTCTGACCGGAAACTTCACCATCTGCCCGCCGGTGCTACCCCAGCACGCCGCGGTCGCCGCCTTCACCCCCGAAGCGGTCGCCGAGGCCGACGGGCATCTGCGCCACTATTCGGCCAACCGGGACACCCTGATCGCCGGCTTGCGCCAATTGGGCCTCACCCGGCTGGCCCCGGCCGACGGCGCGTTCTACGTCTACGCCGACGTCTCGGATTTCACCGGCGACTCACTGCGGTGGTGCGAGACGCTGCTGGCCGACACCGGTCTGGCGATCGCACCCGGCATCGACTTCGACACCATGAAGGGCGGTTCGTCCGTCAGGCTGTCGTTCGCCGGGCCGACGCAGGACATCGACGGTGCGCTGCGTCGCCTCGGACCCTGGCTGAGCCGCTGACTCCCTAAGCGGTAATAAGCTAGCCCCCGAGGTTGAACGGCCCGAGTGTTCCGCTGCCGCTGAGCGGTGTGACGGTCTCGAAGCCCGCGTTGATCAGGATGCTCTCCAAGAGAGTCAGCGGGCCGACCTGCTGGTCGAGCGCAACGTCGAACGGCGTGGACCCGGGGACGGTGTTCGGCGGGAAGGGGCCGGGAGCGGAGCCAACGGGATTGCCGCCGTTGAAGTAGGCGTAGAGCTGCGTACTGTTCGTCCCGGTGCAAGAGAACCCTAAGAAAGTGCAGTACGCCACACGCTGGTAGAGCAAGGCTTGCACGGATCCCGCCACGGAAAGCTGTTGGAGATCGAGGGGGCCGGTGGCTCCGTCGATGGGGATGTCGGTCGCAATGTTGCCTGCGTAGCTGTAGGGGAACTTCTCGATCGTGCCATTGGCCAGCGATACGACGATCGGACCGAGCAGACCGTTGACATCGGCGGCGACCCCCTTTCCGGCGCCTCCGATGGTCAGCTCCACCGCCTTGTTGTCGGGGAATCCCGCTTCGAGTGGACCGAGGGTGATGGCCCCGACGTTGACCACGGGGGACAACTGGAACCCCAGGCAGAACGTTATGCAGGAATTCGCTCTCGGTGGGGTCGGGTTGGGCTTGAGGGCTCCCTGCAGCACCAGCGCTTGCAGGGTGTTCCCGTTGGGCGGTGTGCCGGCGGTGAATGGGTTGATCGTGATCGGGGAGGTGCGAATCGGCGTTGCGTCCAGGTTGACGGGGATATTCACGCCAACGCCGAGGATGGCGGTGAGCGGGATCTTGCTGACCTGCACCTTGTCGAGGTTGATGCCGAGGGGGTCGGTGTTGAGCCCGACGGGGACGTCGATGGTGAAGTTGCCGAGCCCGGCGTCAAGGTTGAGCCCGATCCCGGCGCCGGGTCCGCCGATAGCGCCCGTCAGCGTGGGCAGATCGACCGTGATGGGGTCTAGTTTGATGTCGCTGACGGGAAGCGTGGTGTTGGTGCTGGGCACGTTGAAGTCGAGATAGTAGTTGCCCACCGTTGAGGGGACTGGCGAGTTGCGCACCGTCTGCCAGTTGGCGGTGGTGATGTTGAAGCCCGGGATGGTCACGCCGCCGATGGTGAGGTCACCGAAGTCGGCTTTGACGGGGACGTTGACGGGGATGTCGCCGTTGAGCTTGATCGGAGTGTTGGCGACGTTGGCGTGGATGTTGGCGCCGTATCCGGGGGTGTCGGTGCGGGTGAGGCTGAACTTGGCGTTGCCGCCGTTGTTGTTCGGTCCGATGGCCCCGCTGATGTGGATCGGAATCGTGGTGTCTGGGCCGCCGATCAAACCCGACAGCAGCGGGTCGGCAGCTGTCAGGGTGATGTCGGGCACCGTGATCGGCCCGATCCCGAGGTCGGTAGTCAGCGGGATGACGGCCGGCCCCAAACTGAGGATGCCGAGCAACGTGGCACTGAGGCTGACCGAGCTGGGGTCGACCAGTTTGCCGGGGATGACGGGGAGCGTGAAGCTGTCGATGGTGATCGGCCCGGTCAGGCTCGCGGTGAGCGGGACGTTGACCCCGATGTTCCCGTCAAGGGTGATCGGGATCTCGGAGATGTCGACGTTGGTGTTGACGCCCAGTGTCCAGCCCTGACCGGCGGCCTTCGGTGACGTCACACCGCTCTTGTTGGAGCCCTCGCCGACGAAGACGCCGGAGAGGTTGGCGCCGGAGAGGTTGGTGCCGATGTTGAGCAGCCCGGAGACCAGCGCCGAGAGGGCCGGGTCGATAGAACTGGTGTTGGAGTAGCCCGAGATCGCCGAGCCGGTGTTGGAGAACCCCGATCCCGAGCCGGTGTTGTTGGCACCGGATGCCCCGGCCTGCAGCGCGGTGTTCATCCACCCCGAGGAGCCCAGAGCGCCGGAGTTGAAGAAGCCCGATCCGCCGCCGGCGGTGTAGTTGAACAGCCCCGAGGACGGAGTGTCGGAGGAGTTGAACAACCCGGGGCCGCCCAGTCGCAACAGCGAGATCCGGCCCGGCCCGAGGGTTCCCTTGAGCTCGATCGGAATCGACGTGCCGGGTCCACCCAGAGTCCCCACCAATTCGGGAACATTCACGTTGGTACCGGGGAAGGTGATCGGACCGAGCGCGCCACTGGCTTTGATCAGGACGTCGGCTGGGATGCCCCCAAGATCGACCTTCGTGGCGAAGGAGATATCGGGGATGGCCGTCTCCGGCAATGTGATGCTGGGGATGGAGACCGGGTCGGTGAATTTGGCGGTGATGGGGATGTTGACCGGGACGTTGCCGGTCAGGGTGATCGGCACCTGGGAGAGGTCCGCCCCGAGGTCGATGTTGAGCTGACCGCCGGCGTCGCGGCGCCAGAACAGCCCGTTGCTGCCGTTGGCGGTGTTGAAGGCGCCGGTGTTCAGGCTTCCGGTGTTGACCCAACCGGTGTTGGTGTTGCCGGTGTTGGACCACCCGGAGTTGGTGTTTCCGATGTTGGCGACGCCGGTGTTGGTGTTACCGACGTTGGCGTTGCCGGTGTTGGTGCTGCCGACATTGCTGGACCCGGTGTTGAAGTCTCCGGAGTTGTCCAGCCCGGTGTTGGTGTTGCCGGAGTTGTTGAATCCGGTGTTCAGGGTGCCGGAGTTGCCGAAGCCCCAGTTTTTCGTCCCGGAGTTGAAGATGCCGGTGTTGCCGGTGCCGGAGTTGAACAGACCCATGTTGCCGGTGCCGGAGTTGAGGCCGCCGAACCCGAACTGATAATCGCCGGTCAGACCGATGCCGATGTTGCCCGTGCCGGTGTTGCCGAAGCCGATGTTGCCGTTGCCGGTGTTGCCGCCGCCGAAGTTGTTGCTGCCGTTGTTGCCCCAGCCGAAGTTCTGGGCGCCCAGGTTGCCTGAACCGATATTGCCGAAGCCTTCGTTGCCGCCGCCGTAGTTGTTGTTGCCGGTGTTTCCGGACCCGACGTTGCCGTCACCGCCGTTGCCGAAGCCCAAGTTCATCCCGCCCAGGTTGCCGGCGCCGATGTTGTTGCTGCCCTTGTTGCCGTCGCCGAAGTTCATCGAACCGACGTTGCCGGAGCCGAGGTTGAAGGTGGTGCCACCGGTGACCTGGTTGACGTACGCCCCCGACAGGGCCGCCCCGAGGTTCTCGAAACCGGACAGGAAGGCCGGATCGGTCAGCGACAGCGAACTGGTGTTCCGCCAGCCCGAGACCCCCGAGCCGAGGTTCGAGAAGCCCGAGCCCGACCCCGAGCTGGAGAAGCCGGACAGCCCGGCACCGGCCAGGGCCGCAAGGTTGAAGAAGCCGGAGACCAGGCCCACGCCGGTGTTCAGGATTCCGGATCCGCCGCCGGCGCCGGTGTTGAAGATGCCGGACGACGCCACCGCACCGGTGTTGAAAAAGCCGGGGCCCGCGGGGATGTCGAAGACGGTGAGCTTGATCGGTCCGGTGCTGCCGGTGACGTGGATGTCGGTGGTCGTCGGTCCGACGTTCACGGTCAGCGGTCCGACTGCGAGCTGCTGGGTGATGTCGAACGGGAACGTCCTGTCGATGGAGATCCCGGGGATCGTGTAGTCCACGTGCAGGCCCGGGAACCAGTTCTTGTTGTCCTCCTTCTCGAAGAACCCGTTACTGGCGTTGCCGGAGTTACCCACGCCGGTGTTGAGGTAGCCGGAGTTGAACAGGCCGGTGTTGGAATTGCCGGAGTTGAACCAGCCGGTGTTGAGATCCCCGCTGTTGAAGTCGCCGGTGTTGGTGCTGCCGGTGTTGAAAAAGCCGCTGTTGTTGTGGCCGATGTCGAACGATCCGGTGTTGCGCTTGCCGATGTTGGCGTCACCGGTGTTGACGTCGCCGACGTTGAAGCTCCCGGTGTTGTAGTTGCCGGAGTTGCCGTTGCCCCAGTTGCCGTTGCCGGAGTTGAACCAGCCGTTGTTTCCGTTGCCGGAGTTGAACAGACCGGTGTTGCCCGCCCCGGAGTTGAACCCGCCGAAGCCGATCTGGTTGTCGCCGGTGAGGCCGAACCCGATGTTGTTGTTGCCGGTGTTACCGAAGCCGATATTGCCGTTGCCGGTGTTGCCGCCGCCGACATTGCCGTCGCCGCTATTGCCGATGCCGAAGTTCTTGCTGCCCAGATTTCCGGAGCCGATGTTCTCTGAGCCAAGGTTTCCGTTGCCGAGGTTCCAGTCGCCCTGGTTGCCGGAGCCGAAATTCCAACTGCCGACGTTGCCGAAGCCGCCGTTGAACGTCTGTGGCGCATCGGCCTTAGCGGGCGGGGCCGCGACCGTCGCGGTGTTGGTGCTGGTGCTGATCGACCACGGATTCTGGGCCGGTGCCTGCGGGGTGGCCGGCGCCGGGGCGGTCGACACCGACGGGGTCGCTCCGGGATCGGAGGCGGCGGCGGACCCGGAGATCACGACGGACCGCGTCGTAACGGTGCCCGGGGTCGTGGCGTCGGGGACCGCGGCGGCGGGTTCACTGACGGACCCGGACCCCGCCCCGGAGTGCTTCCTCGGCCCGGCGGTGTTGTCAGAACCCGTTGACGCTCCACCGCGGGCACCGTGGGAACCCTCGCCAGAGGACGACTGGGTGCCGGTGTCTGCGAGCGCTACGACGGGCGGGGCAACGACTGAAGTGCCGAGCGCGACCGTGAATGCGCCGGCAGCGAGCCAGGCGTGGAACTGCAACAGCCGATGACGCTGCTCCTCAACGGCATTGACAGATGTCGGGGTGCCGAAGACAGAGGCGAGGCGATTTACCATGGGCGGAAAAATAGCAAGCCCACAGCCGTTTATTGGGGAGAATTAAGTAATTCGGTCGAATCGGCGCGTCAGGTTCAGAGCCAGGTGTCCGGCGTCGTCGTCGTCAGGAACGCCTCAAGGTCGTCGCGCCACTGGGCGGGAGTGTTCTTGTCCGGTTCGATGCCGGTGTATTCACCGCGGTAGAACAGCAGCGGGCGCGGCTTGACCGCCGGGACTTCGGACAGTTCCTGCACCAGACCGAAAACCACGAAGTGGTCGCCGCCGTCGTGAACCGAGTGCACCGTGCAGTCGATGTGCGCCAGCGAGCCGTCGAGCACCGGGGAGCCGAGGCCGGAGGGGTGCCAGTCGACCCCGGCGAACTTGTCGGGTTCCCTGGATCCGAACCGTGCGCACACCTCTCGCTGCCTCTCGGTCAGCACGTTGACGCAGAACCGCCCCGACGCCTCGATGGCCTGCCAGGACCGCGACACCCTGGTGGGGCAGAACAGCACCAGTGGCGGGTCCAGCGACAGCGCGGCAAACGACTGGCAGGCGAACCCGGTGGGGACACCGTCGTGCATCGTGGTGATGATCGTGATTCCGGTGCAGAACTGCCCGAGAACCTGGCGAAACGCCCGCGGGTCGATCGGCTCAGATGACATCACGTGGTGGCGTGGGCGCCGATGCTGAAATCGTGGCCCCACAGGCTGACCGCGGTGCTCTCCCGCGCGATCCAGTCATGGTCGTCGACTTGCAGTCCTTCACAACCGAATTCGACGTCGAATCCGCCCGGGGTCTTCATGTAGAAGGACAGCATCTTGTCGTTGACGTGCCGGCCGAGCGTGGCCGACATCGGCACCTTGCGGCGCAGGGCGCGGTCCAGGCACAGCCCGACGTCGTCGCTGTTCTGCACCTCGAGCATCAGGTGGACGACGCCACTCGGGGTGGGCATGGGCAGGAAGGCGAGGCTGTGGTGGCGCGGGTTGCAGCCGAAGAACCGCAGCCAGGCCGGCGGTCCGTCGGCGGGACGCCCAACCAGTTGCGGCGGCAGGCGCATCGAGTCGCGCAGCGTGAAGCCCAGGACGTCACGGTAGAAGTGCAAGGCTTCGGCGTCGTCCCGGGTGGACAGGACGACGTGCCCTAATCCCTGTTCCCCGGTCACGAACGTGTGCCCATACGGACTGACCACCCGGCGGTGCTCCAGGGCGGCGCCGTGAAACACCTCCAACTGGTTCCCGGACGGATCGGCGAAGGTGATCATCTCGTCGACCCGGCGGTCGGCCAACTGGGCCGAGGTCGCCTCCTTGTAGGGCACGCCCTCCACGTCCAAAGCCTCGCGGACCCGCTGCAGGCCTTGGGCATTCGCGCATTCCCAGCCGGCCACCGACAGCCGGTCATGCTCCCCGGGAACGATCACCAGCCGGGCCGGGAAGTCGTCCATCCGCAGGTACAGCGCGCCGTGGGTCGACCCCTTGCCCTCGACCATGCCGAGAACCTTGAGCGCGTACTCGCGCCAGGCGGGCACGTCGGTCGACTCGACGCGCAAGTAGCCGAGCGATCGGATCGGGCTGCCGTCGCCGATGCGTGATTCGCCTCCGCTTCTCACTGCGCACTTCCTCCGAGGAAATCGATGGTCAGCCTGTTGAACTCGTCGAATTTCTCGACCTGCGCCCAGTGTCCGCACTGGCCGAAGACGTGCAACTGAACCCGCGGGATCTGCTTGAGCGCGACGAGCGCCCCGTCGAGTGGATTGACCCGGTCCTCGCGGCCCCAGATCAGCAGCACCCGTTGGCGCAGTTTGTAGACATCGCGCCACATCATCCCGAGTTCATAGTCCGGGCCGGCGAAGGACTTGCCCATGGCGCGGGCCGCCGCCAGCGATTCCGGGGAACTGGCGATGGCGAAGCGTTCATCGACGAGTTCCGGCGTGATCAGCTTCTGGTCGAAGACCATGATCCGCAGGAACCGTTCCATGTTCTCCCGGGTGGGCTCGGCGTTGAACCGGGCCAGCAGCTTGACGCCCTCGGTGGGATCGGGGGCGAACAGGTTGACGCTCAGGCCGCCGGGACCCATCAGCACCAGCCGGCCGGCCCGCTTGGGGTTGTCCAGAGCGAAGCGCACCGCAGTGCCGCCGCCCAGCGAATTGCCCACCAGCGCAGGCTGTTCGATGCCGAGGTGGTCGAAGAGCGCGAGAACGGCGTTTGCGCTGTAGCGGTTGTACTGCTCGTGCTCGGTGTGCTTGTCGGAGTGCCCGTAGCCGGGCTGGTCGACCGCGATGACGTGGAAGTGCCGGGCAAGCACGGCGATGTTTCGGCCGAAGTTCGACCAACTGGACGCGCCGGGTCCGCCACCGTGCAGCAGCACCACGGTCTCGTCGTTGCCTTCGCCGGCCTGGTGATAGTGCAGCCGCATGTCGCGGTCCCCGGCGCGGACGTCGGCGTAGCGAGAGGTCGACTCGAAGGTGATGCTCTGCTGGGCGGCGTCTTGTTGAGCCTGAGCTTCCTGGATGAACGACGTCATGATCCCCTAGACCATCGTGTCGCCGAGCGGAAGCCCGAACTCCTGATTGCCGTACATCACATACGCCCGCTCGGCATCGTTGGCGGCGTGCACCCGGCCGGCGTGCGCGTCGCGCCAGAACCGTTGCAGCGCCTGGTCGTTGTTGAGCGCCGTTGCGCCCGCGGCTTCGAACAGCCGGTCGATCGAAGCGATGGCCCGGCCGGTGGCGCGGACCTGGTCGCGGCGGGCGCGGGCACGCAGTTCCATCGGAACCTCTTCGCCCGCACACAGTAGGGCGTATTCCTCGGCGAGGTTGCCCTTCAACTGCCGCCAGGCGGCGTCGATATCGCTGGCCGCCTCCGCGATACGAACCTTGGCGAACGGGTCGTCCTTGGCTTTCTCGCCGAAGAAGGCGGCGCGCACCCGCTTGCCCTGGTGTTCGACGTGCGCGTCGTACGCGCCGTAAGCCATCCCGACGATGGGGGTGGAGATCGTGGTGGGATGCATTGTGCCCCAGGGCATCCGGTAGACCGCGGCGGTGTTGGTCTTCAGACCGCCGGCCGATCCGTCATTCATCGCGCCGTAGGACAGGAATCGGTGCCGCGGGACGAAGACGTCCTTGACGACCAAGGTGTTGCTGCCGGTGGCCTTCAGGCCGACCACATTCCAGTCGTCGCGGATCTGGTAGTCGCCCAACGGCATCAGGAAACTGCCGAAGTCCACCGGACGGCCGTCCTTGATGACCGGTCCGCCGACGAAGGTCCAGGTGACGTGGTCACATCCGGACGACCAGAGCCAGGTGCCGTTGACCAGATATCCGCCGTCGACGACGACGCCCGCGCCCATCGGTGCGTACGACGAGGACACCCGCACGCTGGGATCGTCGGCCCAGACGTCCTCCTGCGCCTTCTGGTCGAACTGCGCGAGATGCCAGTTGTGCACACCCAGGATGCCACCGGCCCACCCGGTCGACCCGCAGGCGCTGGCGATGCGGCGCACCGCTTCGAAGAACAGGGTGGGATCGGACTGAAGGCCGCCCCACTGCTCGGGTTGCAGCAGTTTGAAGAAACCGGCCTCCTCGAGGTCGGCGATGTTGGCATCGGGAAGCCGGCGCAGTTGCTCCGCCTCCGGTGCGCGCTCACGCAAGCGAGGAAGCAGATCATCGATGGCGGCAAGAACCGTCTGCGCGTCACGCTGCTGGATGGACGTCACTGCATGCCTCCCGGAAGTGCGGAACTGCTCCTCAGACTAGAACACGTTACGATTTGTGTCGAGCAGACCGAACTCGTAGCTGGTAGGTCACTGTATTGTCATTTCTGTAACGTGTTCTAGTTGTGGAAGGGATCGATCGTCCCGTGACGACCTCGGACAATCCGGCCACCGCCGTGGTGCATCTGGACGGACAGACCCATACCGTGTCGTGGCCGCGCAGTGCGAAGTTGCTCGATGTCCTACTGGACGGGGGAATCGAGGCGCCCTACTCCTGCCGGGAGGGTCACTGCGGCGCCTGCACGACGACCGTGCTGAGCGGTGAGGTCAACATGGAGAGCAACGACGTGCTCGACCCCGCCGATCTGGCCGAAGGACTGATCCTGGCTTGCCAATCGCACCCGGTGAGCGACGAGGTCGAGGTCACCTACGACTGAACCGTGGATTTCAGCGCGGCAACCCGAGCAGCCGCTCCCCGGCCATGGTGAGCAGGATCTGCTCGGTGCCGCCGGCGATCGACAGGCACCGGGTGTTCAGGAAGCTCTGTACCGCGTCGTTGTGGACGATCCCGGCGCCCGGCGACTGTTCCATCCGGAACTCTTCGAACCCCTGGCGGTACCGAACGCCGATCAGCTTGCGGGCGCTGGCCTCCGCTCCGGTGTCCCGGCCGCCCACCGCGAGTTGGGCGATGCGGTGATCCAGCAGCGAGCCGACCTGGGCAGCCAGCAGCAGCTCGCCGAGGCGCTCGGCGATCGCCGGGTCCAGTTCCGAGCCGGACAGCGCGCGCAGCATCTGTTCCATCGGGTTGCCCAGGGCAGTGCCGTGCGCCATCGCGACGCGCTCGCTGGCCAGGGTCGAACGGGCCAGCCGCCAGCCGTCGTTGACGGCGCCCACCACCATGTCGTCGGGGACGAACACGTCGTCGAAGAACACCTCGTTGAACAACTCGTCACCGGTGATCTCCCGCAGCGGGCGGATCACGATGCCCGGCGAGCGCATATCGACCAGGAAGTAGGTGATCCCTTTATGTTTCGGAGCGCCGAGGTCCGTTCTCGCCAGGCAGACGCCCCAGTCGGCCTTGTGCGCGGCCGACGTCCACACCTTCTGCCCGTTCAGTTTCCAACCGCCCTCGGCGCGTTCGGCTTTCGTGCGCAAAGCGGCCAGGTCCGAACCGGCCTCCGGCTCGCTGAACAGCTGGCACCACACCAACTCACCGCGCAGTGTGGCCGGCACGAAGTGGGCGATCTGCTCGGGCGTGCCGGCTTCGAGGATGGTGGGCACCGCCCACCAACCGATCACCAGGTCGGGGCGCTGCACACCGGCCGCGGTCAGTTCCTGGTCGATCAGCAGTTGCTCGGCCGGTGCGGCGCCCCGACCGTAAGGCGCCGGCCAGTGCGGGGCCAGCAACCCGGCGTCGGCGAGGGCGCGCTGACGATTCTCGGTCGGCTGTGCGGCGACCTGAGCCACCGCGGCACTGATCTCCGGGCGCAGATCCGCCACGGAGTGCAGGTCGATGTGCAGGTCGCGGCGCAGTCCCGCGACCGTCAACTCGGCGACCCGGCGCAACCACCGGGTCCGCCCGCCCAGGAACTGACCGATCCCGTAGGCGCGCCGCAGATACAGGTGCGCGTCGTGCTCCCAGGTGATCCCGATACCGCCGAGCACCTGGATGCAGTCCTTGGCGTTGGCTTTGGCGGCGTCGATACCGGCCGCGGCCGCCACCGCAGCGGCGATGGCCAACTGGTCGTCGTCATCGCCGGCGGCGGCCGCCGCCGCGTCGGTCCCGATGGACGCGGCCGCCGCCGCGTCGGTCACGATGGACGCGGCCGCCGCCGCGTCGGCCGCCGCGACGCTGACCTGTTGGGAACGCAGCAGCATCTCGGCGCACATGTGCTTGACGGCCTGGAAACTGCCGATCGGCTTGCCGAACTGCTCGCGCACCTTGGCGTACTCCGCGGCGGTGTCCAACGCCCATCGGGCGATGCCCGCGGCTTCGGCGGTCAGCACGGTGGCGGCCAGATCCTCGAACCGCCGCCGTGAGACCGGCACGGGAGTGGCCGGTGCGCCATCCAGCGTGACCTTCGCCAGTGATCGGGAAAAGTCGCTGGCCGCAAGGGGTTCCACCGTCACTCCCGGGCCCGCGGCGTCCACCAGAACCACCCGGTCGCCGACCGGCAGCAGCAGCACCCCGGACTCCCGGGCGCCCAGGACGTACTCGGCCGACCCGGACACCCGACCGCCGTCGTCACGCAGATCGGCCTGCAGTGCGATACCGGCCGTCGCCTCTCCTGACGAAAGCGCCTCCAGCACAACGGGATCGGTCAGCACCAGGGTGGCCAGCGCGGTCGTGGCGACGGGCCCGGGCACCAGGGCGCGGGCGGCTTCCTCGACCATGGCGCACAAATCCCCGACCGTTCCGCCCGCTCCGCCTGCGTGCTCATCGACGGCTACCCCGAGCAGTCCCAGATCGGCGGCACCCTCGTACACCGCCCGCCAGGCGTCGGGCCGGCCCTGCTCGATATCGCGCACCGCGGCGGTGGTGGCGACGGTCGCCGACCATTGGCGGACCAAATCACGCGCCGCGAACTGTTCGTCGGTGACAGAGGCGGCCACTGCACTCCTCGGGTCGGCGGGGAAAGCGGGTTCATCAGGTCAAACCCACTAGAACGTGTTCTAATAGTGCCAGCGGTGCTCCGTCAAGTCGACAGGGGCGCAATGGCACAGAAGGAGCTCACAACAGTGTCGTCGCCAGCGCAGAAGTCGGGCGCCGCCGGTCCCGGATCCCAGCCCCGCGAAGTGATGCCGGTGTCTGTTCTGGCCGAGTCGGAATTGGGCTCCGAAGCCCAGCGCGAACGACGAAAGCGCATCCTCGACGCGACGCTGGCGATCGCCTCCAAGGGCGGTTACGAGGCGGTCCAGATGCGCGCGGTGGCCGACCGTGCCGACGTCGCGGTCGGAACGCTCTACCGCTATTTCCCGTCGAAGGTGCACCTGCTGGTGTCAGCACTCGGCCGGGAGTTCGAGCGCATCGACGCCAAGACCGACCGCACGACCGTCACCGGCGGGACGCCGTATCAGCGGCTGAATGGCATGGTGAGCAAGCTCAACCGGGCGATGCAGCGCAATCCCCTGCTCACCGAAGCGATGACGCGCGCCTACGTGTTCGCCGACGCGTCGGCCGCCGGCGAAGTGGATCACGTCGAGAAGATCATCGACAGCATGTTCGCCCGCGCGATGAGCGACGGCGAGCCGTCCGAGGATCAGTACCACATCGCCCGGGTGATCTCTGATGTCTGGCTATCGAATCTGCTGGCCTGGCTCACCCGTCGCGCATCGGCGAGCGACGTCAGCAAGCGGCTGGATCTCGCGGTACGACTGCTGCTCGGGGAGCACGGGAACTAGCTGCCCATCGGAGCAACGGCGCCCGGCCGGCATCCACTAGACTTAATGGAAACGGTTTTCGTTTTCAGTCGGAGGGTCGTCGAGTTGCGCAGCAATACGCCTGCCAGGCTGCGCGCCGTCGTCGCCATGACGGCCGCGGCAGTCCTCGTCGCCGGCGGATGCAGCCGCGGCGAATCCACCCAGGCCCGGAAGGCCGCTGCCGGCCCACCGACCGTGGTGGCGTCCACCGACGTGTGGGGCAGCGTCGCGCAGGCCGTCGCCGGTGACGACGCGCCGGTGTCGTCGATCATCAAAAGCGGATCGGCCGATCCGCACTCCTTCGAGCCCAGCCCAGTGAACGCCGCGCAACTCGCCGACGCCTCGATCGTGGTGTACAACGGCGGCGGCTACGACCCGTGGGTCGACGCCGTGCTGAAGAACCACCCCGACGTGCCGTCGGTCAACGCCTACTCGCTGCGCAACGCCGCCGGCGAGCCGCAACCTGCTAACGAACACGTCTTCTACGACGTGGGAACCGCGGTCGCCGTCGCTGCTGACCTGGCCACCAAGCTGGCCGCCGCCGATCCGGACAAGGCCGATCACTACGGCTCGCGGGCACAGGAATTCGCCCGCCGCGCCGACACCGTCCGGGCGGCCGAGGATCGGCTTCGCACCGCGCACCCGGGTGCGGCGGTGGTCGCCACCGAACCCGTCGCGCACTACCTGCTGAGCGCCACCGGGCTCACCGACAAGACGCCGCCCGGATTCACCGCGGCCGTCGAGCAGGACACCGACCCCGCGCCCGCCGACATGGCCGCCGTACTCGACCTCATCACAAGCCGCAGCGTGGCGGCCGTCATCTTCAACGACCAGACCGTCACTGCGGCCACCCGTCAGGTCCGCGCCGCGGCCGAGAAGGCGGGAGTACCCATCGTCTCAGTAACCGAGACGCTGCCGGCGGGGGTGGACTACCTCACCTGGCAGACCGATACCGTGACGAGACTGACCGACGCGCTGAGAGAGAACCGTTAGCCATGCCGGTCGACGCACCGCCGGTCGTCACGCTCTCCGGTGCGCGGTTGGCCTTCGGCGACCGCGTCCTGTGGGACCACCTCGATCTCACGGTGACGGCCGGCGAGTTCATCGCCATCCTCGGCCCGAACGGCACCGGGAAGACGTCACTGCTGAAAGTTCTGCTCGGCCAGCTTCCGCTGAGCGCCGGTACCGCGAACGTCGAGGGCGAACCGGTGCGGGCCGGCAGCAACCGGATCGGCTACGTGCCACAACACCGGGCCGTCGATCGCGGACTCTCGCTGCGCGGACGCGACCTGGTCCAGTTGGGCGTCGACGGACACCGCTGGGGGGTGGCACCGCTGCGGCAACGCGATCGCGCCGCCCGGCGGGCCGCCGTCGAGCGGGCCCTGGTGGAAGTTCAGGGGCTGCCACTGGCCTCCGTACCGGTCGGGGTGATGTCCGGTGGGGAGTTGCAGCGGGTCCGGATCGCCCAGGCGCTGGCCAGCGATCCGGCGCTACTGCTGTGCGATGAGCCGCTGCTCAATCTCGATCCCGCCAACGCCCGCCTGGTCGCCGGCCTGATCGACCGTCGCCGCCGCGCGGGCACCGCGGTCCTGTTCGTCACGCACGAAGTCAACCCCGTCCTGCCGTACGTGGACCGGATCCTCTATTTGGTCGACGGCCGGTTCCGGATCGGCAGCGTCGCGGAGGTGATGACCTCGCAGACACTCTCGGCGCTGTACCGCGCCGACATCCAGGTGGTCAAAGTCGGCGACCGGTACGTCGTCGTCGGCGAACACCTCGACCACTCCGGACACACCCGCGGGCACAGCCATGAATGACAAACTCGCCCATCTGCTGAACAACATCTTCGCCTTCCGCATCACCGCCGATCTGCTCAGCCGCGACTTCGTCCAGCAGGCGCTGATCGCCGCGGCACTACTGGCACTGGTCGCCGGGCTGATCGGGCCGTTCATCGTGATGCGGCAGATGTCGTTCGCCGTCCACGGCTCCAGCGAGCTTTCCCTGACCGGCGCGTCCTTCGCCCTACTGACCGGTCTCAACGTCGGCCTCGGGGCGCTGGTCGGAAGTGCTTTGGCGGCAATACTTTTCGGGTTTCTGGGGCAGCGCGCACGGGAACGCGACTCGGCGATCGGCGTGGTACTGGCCTTCGGCCTGGGCCTTGCGGTGCTGTTCATCCATCTCTACCCGGGCAGGGCCGGCACCAGCTTCGCGCTGCTGACCGGGCAGATCGTCGGCGTCGGATACTCCGGGCTCACGCTGCTCGGTGTCGTCACGGTGGCAGTGATCGCGGTCCTGGCCGCCAGCTACCGGCCGCTGCTGTTCGCCACCGCCGATCCTGAAGTGGCCGCGGCGCGCGGGGTGCCGGTGCGGGCGCTGGGCATCGTGTTCGCCGGTCTCGTCGGGGTCGTGGCCGCCCAGGGCGTGCAGATCGTCGGAGCGCTTCTGGTGATGTCGCTGCTCATCACACCGGCGGCGGCCGCGGCCCGGGTGTTCAGCTCACCGGTCGCGACCATCGCCGCCTCGGTGGTGTTCGCCGAGATCGCGGCGGTCGGGGGGCTGGTGTTGTCGCTGGCGCCCGGCGTTCCGGTGTCGGTGTTCGTCACCACCATTTCGTTCGTCATATATCTGGTGTGCTGGGCGGTCAGCCGCCGCCGGCATGACCCCGCGGCGGCCTGATCCCCGCCCAACGGATCTAGTCTGAGAACCATGCCGTCCGTCGACCTCAACGCCGACCTCGCCGAGGGTTTCGGGGTCTGGGAACTCGGTGACGACGACGCGATGCTGGACATCGTCACGAGTGCGAATCTGGCGTGCGGGTTTCACGCGGGCAATCCGGTCGGTTTGGCCGCCACCTGCCGCGCCGCCGCGAAGCGCGGGGTGCGTGTCGGCGCGCAGGTGGGCTACTTCGACCTCGCCGGTTTCGGCCGTCGCCGCATCGACGTCGAGCCTGACGAACTGTCCGCCGATGTGATCTATCAGATCGGCGCGATGCAGGCACTGGCCCGAGCCGCCGGCACGGCACTGGGATACGTCAAACCCCATGGGGCGCTGTACAACACGATCGCCTCCGACCGAACCCAGGCGCGGGCCGTCGCGGAGGCGGTGCACGCCGTCGACCCCGGACTGCCGGTACTCGGCCTGGCCGGATCGGTGTTCTTCGCCGAAGCCCGCCGCCTGGGCCTGCGAACCGTCGCGGAGGCATTCGCCGACCGGGCCTACCAGCCCGACGGGCAACTCGTCCCGAGGCGCCGGCCCGGCGCGGTGCTCCACGACGCCGAGCAGATCGCCGAGCGTGTGCTCGCCATGGTGCAGACCGGAACCGTCACCGCCTGCGACGGAACCGTGATCGGCGTCGACGTGGAATCGGTCTGCGTCCATGGCGATTCGCGGGGCGCGGTGCAGATCGCCACCGCAGTGCGTGACCGCCTTGTTGCGGCCGGCATCGAATTGGCGGCGTTCATCTGATGCGACTTCGGCTGGGCCGTCCTGATATCGCGCACTACCGAAGGCATGTCGACGTGCCCGACGCCGGACCGGATTCCGCGCTGACGGTGATGTGGATGGGGGTGTCGACGCTACTGGTCGACGACGGCAGTTCAGCCCTGCTGACGGACGGCTTCTTCTCCCGCCCCGGCCTGATCGACGTGGCTCTGCGCAAGCTGCGGCCGTCGCCGGAACGTATCGACGCCGCGCTGCGCCGCGCCGGAGTCGAGGAACTGGTCGCGGTGTTGCCGGTGCACACCCATTACGACCATGCCCTCGACAGCGCAGTGGTGGCCCAGCGCACCGGCGCCAGCGTGGTCGGTGGCCGATCTGCGGCGAATCTCGCTCGTGGACAGGGGCTTCCGCACGACTCGATCACCGAGGCGACGGCCGGGGCGGAGCTGGACCTCGGCCCATACGCTGTCACGCTGATCGAATCGCACCACTGCCCGCCGGATCGGTTCCCCGGCGCCATCACCGAACCGGTCGTGCCCCCGGCCAGAGCGGCGGCGTACCGCTGCGGCGAGGCATGGTCGACGCTGATCCATCACCGGCCCAGCGGCCGGCGCCTGCTGATCCAGGGCAGCGCCGGTTTCGTTCCCGGCGCACTGGCCGGCCGGCACGCCGAGGTGGTCTATCTCGGCGTGGGCCAACTCGGCGTGCAGCCCGAGCGTTACATCCGTCAATACTGGAACGAGACAGTCCGCTCGGTCGGGGCACGCCGGGTGGTCCTGATCCACTGGGACGACTTCTTCCGCCCCCTCACCGAACCCGTCCGGGCCACCCCCTACGCGGGCGACGACCTTGACGTCACGATGCGGGTGCTTGCCGCACTGGCCGAAAGGGACGGTGTGGCAATGCATCTGCCGTCGCTGTGGCAGCGCGGCGACCCCTGGATTTTCAGCCCCGCTCTGCGACTCCCGTAGTCCCGCGATGATCGCAGTTCCGCAATGCACCCCGTCACGCACCGATTTCACCTGACAATCAACACTGTCGGCAGACAGCCGAGCTGTGACCACGACTCTCGCGAAGAAGACCACCATGCCCGATCTGAACAACCCCGCCATATCCGGTGTCAACGCGAGCGTCTCCCGACGGCGGCTGTTAAGCGGAATCGCCGTCGCCGGTAGTGCCGCCGCGCTGTCGTCCGCCTGCGCGAAAGCCAAGACCGCTGATCCCCAAGCCACCCCACCGCCGGCCCCGGTGGGTTCGCCGACAGCGGCGCCCGCCGCGGTGAGCAGCGAGGCGGCAACCCGGGCCGCTCGCCAGAAGCAATTGGTCGACATTTTCGAGACGAACTTCGGCGAGCAGATGCGCGCCCAGCCCAAAGCCTGGCGCGGAAAGTTCCGCAAGATGGCTGCCGGGACGTTCCCGTTCTATCGGGGCAGCGCCGCCGTGTACTCCACCGATCTGGCCGACGAAGCCGCCGATCCGTTCGTCACCAAAGAGGCCGGCCGGGTGTGGATTCAGGGTGATCTGCACGGCGAGAATTTCGGCACCTACCTGGACTCCACCGGTCGGCTTGTCTTCGACGTCAACGACTTTGACGAGTGCTACGTCGGCCCCTACACCTGGGACGTCCGGCGGTTCTGTACGAGCATGGCGCTGGTGGGCTACGACCAGTCGCTGGCAGACGACCAGATCCGCGATCTGATCAACACCTTCGTGGGCAGCTACACCGGACAGGTCAAGCGATTCGCCAGCGGCGAGGACAACCGCAGCTTCGCACTCACCCTGGACAACACTCAGGGTGCGGTGCGTGACGTCTTGCGCACCGCACGCGGTCAGACCCGGGCGGGACTGCTCGACCGGCTGACCGAGATCACCGACGGGGACCGCAGGTTCGTCCGCAACGACGTCAACTCCACGATCAACGATGAGACCCGTTCGGCTCTGGACGCCACCTTCGCGTCGTATCTCAAGACCATCCCGCAGGAGAGACGGCTGCCGGAGAGCGTCTACCGGATCAAGGACGCGACCGCGACGCAGGGTTTCGGCATCGGCTCAGCGGGTCTGCGCATGTTCTCGCTCCTCCTCGAAGGCGCCGACGAGACCCTGGACAACGATGTCATCCTCTCGCTCAAGCAGTCCCGCCCGTCAGCCGTAGCCATCGCGGTGAAGGACCAGAACATCAAGGATGCCTTCAGCAACCAGGCTCAGCGGGTCGTCACCGCCCGCAGGGCCATGCAGGCGAACACCGACGGGTGGCTGGGGTACTCCGAATTCGACGGCGCCGGCATGCTGGTGACCGAGGTGTCGCCCTACGGGGCTTCCCCTGAATGGAAGGACCTCAAAGGTTTCGACGACGTCCGCGGCCTGGTCAAAGACCTCGGCCGGGTGGTCGCCAAGATCCATTGCGTATCCGGGGAGGGCAGCGGCCAGAACCTGGTCACCGGCTCCCCCGCCACGGCGATCCTCGCCGGCTTCGACGGCAAGGAGGCGCAATTCACTGCGGCGATCACCGATTGGTCGAAGGCCTACGCCGAGAAGACCCGAACCGATCATCAGCTTTTCGCCGACGCGTTCCGGAACCGGGAATTCCCCAGCCTGAAGTAACCGGTTCCCCCGCGTCCGAACGACGTCCGAACGGACGTCAGCCGCGCCGGCGCTGGCGGGAGATCTCGGCGAGCACCACACCGGCCGCGACGGCCGCGTTGAGCGATTCGGCCGGACCGGCCATCGGAATGGACACCACGGCATCGCAGTTCTGCCGCACCAGACGGGAAAGTCCCTTGCCCTCCGAACCGACTACCACGACGACCGGGCCGGTGCCGTCGAACTGGTCGACGGGGGTGTCACCCTCGGCGTCAAGCCCGACGACCTGAACGC
The DNA here is from genome assembly GCA_903877095.1 of uncultured Actinomycetes bacterium. Lineage (GTDB taxonomy): Bacteria > Actinomycetota > Actinomycetes > Mycobacteriales > Mycobacteriaceae > Mycobacterium. Next base: position 21,368 of record CAIRCP010000172.1, read on the forward strand.
CGGCGTCGGACCAATCCTTCAGCGTGCGAGTGAGATTGGTGGCGCGGGCCACCGGAACCCGGGCTGCCGCCCCCGCACTGGTGCGCCAGGCGACCGCCGTGACCGAGGCCGAACGGCGCTGCGGGATGAGAACCCCCTGGCCGGCGAAGGCGGCCACCGAACGGATGATGGCCCCGAGGTTGCGCGGGTCGGTGATGTTGTCCAGGGCGACCAGCAGTGCCGGTTGGACGTCGTGGTTGGCAGCGGCCAGCAGGTCGTCGGGGTGGACGTAGGTGTACGGCGGCACCTGCAGGGCGATGCCCTGGTGAAGTCCGTTGGCGCTCAACCGATCCAGGTCGGTGCGCGGTACTTCCAGAATCGGGATGCCCCGATCGGCGGCAAGAGTCACCGACTCGGTCAACCGCTCGTCGGCTTCGGTCCCCAACGCCACATACAGCGCCGACGCGGGAGCATGAGCGCGCAGGCACTCCAGCACCGGGTTGCGACCGAGTACGGTCTCGGTTTCGTCGGTGGGCTTTCCGGCCGGCCGGCCGACTGCCTTGCGGGCCTTGGCGGCAGCCTTGCGGGCCGCGGGGTGGCCAGGCCGCATAACCGCCGGTGGCGTGGCACCGCGCCCCTCAAGACCGCGGCGGCGAACACCACCGGATCCGACTGTCGGGCCCTTCTTCGTGCCCTCCTTGCGGATCGCCCCACGGCGCCGCGAATTGCCTGCCATCAATCGGCCCCGTTCGTTGTGCCGTGCGTTTGTCCACCGAGCAGCGCCCACTGCGGACCGTCGGCGGTGTCGGTCACTTCGATCCCGGCTGCTTTGAGCCGGTCACGGATGTCATCGGCGGCCACCCAGTCCCGGCTCTGCCGAGCCTGGACACGTCGCCGCAACTCCGCGCCCACCAAGACGTCGACGGCAGTCAGCGCGGCGGCCGTCTCGTCGCGGGTCTCCCACCGCTCGTCGAGCGGATCGCAGCCGAGAATGCCCATCATGGAACGGATCTCGCCGGCTCTGGCCAGCGCGGTGTCGTGGTCGCCCGCCTCCAGTGCGCGGTTGCCCTCGGCCCGGGCGGCGTGCACCTCGGCGAGGGCGGCGGGCACGGCGAGATCGTCGTCGAGTGCGGCCGCGAACTTCTCCGTCCAGGTGGTCGGTTGGACCGCGCCGACGCGGGTCCGGACGCGGTGCAGAAATTCTTCGATCCCGGTGTAGGCATTGGCTACATCCTGCAGCGCCGTCTCGGTGAACTCCAGCATCGACCGGTAATGGGCGCTGCCGAGGTAGTAGCGCAACTCCGCGGGGCGAACCCGTTGCAGCACAGCCGGAATCGACAACACATTGCCGAGCGACTTGCTCATCTTCTCACCGCCCATGGTGACCCAGCCGTTGTGCAGCCAGAACCGGGCAAAGCCGTCGCCGGCGGACTGCGCCTGGGCTATCTCGTTCTCGTGGTGCGGGAACACCAAATCCATTCCGCCGCAATGGATGTCGAACTCCGCACCGAGGTATTCGTGGGTCATCGCAACACACTCGGAGTGCCAGCCTGGCCGCCCGCGCCCCCACGGCGTCGGCCAGGACGGCTCACCGGGTTTGGCGCCCTTCCACAGCGTGAAGTCACGATGGTCACGCTTTCCGGCGCCGGCGCCCTCGCCCTGGTGCACGTCTTCGATCCGGTGGCCGGAGAGTTTTCCGTACCCGGGGAAGCTCAGCACGTCGAAGTAGACGTCGCCGGAACCCGCATCCCGGACAGCGGGGTAGGCGTGTCCTCGTTCGATGAGCCGCTCGATGAGTTCGACGATCTGGGTGATGTGCCCGGTGGCGCGGGGCTCCGCCGACGGCGGCAGCACACCCAGCGCGTCGTAGGCCGCGGCGAACGCCCGCTCGTGCGTCGCCGCCCACTCCCACCACGGCCGCCCCGCCTCGGCCGCCTTGGTCAGGATTTTGTCGTCGATATCGGTGACGTTGCGGATGAACGCGACATCGAGTCCCTTGGCCATGAGCCATCGGCGCAACACGTCGAATGCGACACCGCTGCGGACGTGGCCGATGTGCGGAAGGCCTTGGACGGTGGCGCCGCACAGGTAGATCGAGACGTGACCCGGCCGCAGTGGCGCGAAGTCACGCACGGCACCGGAATAGGTGTCGTGGAGACGAAGGCCCGGGGTAGTCACGTCGTGGCAGCTTACCGGGAAGCCTCAATGACCAGAGCCGTCGCGATCGCGGCCATACCCTCACCGCGGCCGGTCAGCCCGAGACCGTCGGTGGTGGTGGCCGAGACCGACACCGGCGCGCCCAGCAGATCCGACAGCACCTGCTGGGCCTCCTCGCGCCGAGGGCCGACCTTGGGCCGGTTCGCGATGACCTGCACCGCGGCGTTACCCGTGGTGAATCCCTGCTCGGCGAGCAGGTCCCGGACATGGGTCAGCATCTGGGCACCGGTCACGCCGCGCCACTGCGGCCGGTCGACGCCGAAGACGGTGCCCAAGTCGCCCAGACCGGCGGCGGAGAGAAGGGCGTCGCAGAGCGCGTGCACGGCGACGTCGCCATCGGAGTGACCGGAGCAGCCGTCGGCTCCGTCGAACGACAACCCCAGCAGCCAGCACGGCCGTCCAGGCTCGATGGGATGGACGTCGGTGCCGATCCCGACCCGCGGAAGCGTCACGATTCCAGCACCGCGCGGGCCAGTCGCAGGTCGAGCGGGGTGGTGATCTTGAACGCCAGGGTGTCGCCGGCGACAGTGTGCACGGGAGTGCCCAGGTTTTCGACAAGCGAGGCGTCATCGGTGAACGAGGCCGACCCCGCACGTTGATAGGCCCGTCGCAGCAGTTCGGTGGAGAAACCCTGCGGGGTCTGGACGGCCCGGAGTCCGGATCGTTCCGGAGTGCCGAGCACTACGCCGTTGGCGTCGACGGCCTTGATGGTGTCCACGACGGGGATGACCGGAACTACCGCCCGCATTCCCTCCGCGAGGGCGTCCACCACCCGGCGGATCTGTTCGACGGGCGTCAACGGCCGGGCGGCGTCGTGCACTACGACGAACTCGGGGTTACCGATGTGCTCAAGGGCCAGACGGACGGTGTCGTGACGTTCCGGGCCGCCAGAGACCACGGTGGCCCGGCCCGCCAGGAGGGAAGTTGTCTCGGCGACACGCTCGGGGGGCGCGGCAACCACCACCCGAGCGATCACGCCGGAAGACAGCAGCCCGTCAACAGCATGTTCGAGAATTGTCCGTCCGGCCAACGTCACGTATGCCTTGGGGATACCGGCTCCCAAGCGCTCGCCGGAACCCGCCGCCGAGACGATAGCGACCGTTTCGGACACAGCGTCGGTTGAGGAGAGCCGTCAGGACGCGGCGGCCAGAACCTCGTCGAGGATGATCTCGGCCTTGGCGTCGTCGGTGTTCTCGGCCAGGGCCAGTTCGCCCACCAAGATCTGCCGGGCCTTGGCGAGCATGCGCTTCTCACCCGCGGACAGGCCGCGTTCCTGGTCCCGGCGCCACAGGTCGCGAACAACCTCAGCGACCTTGTTGACATCGCCGGAGGCCAGCTTCTCCAGGTTCGCCTTGTAGCGGCGAGACCAGTTGGTCGGCTCCTCGGTGTGCGGCGCGCGAAGCACCTGGAAGACCTTGTCGAGCCCCTCCTGGCCTACGACGTCACGAACGCCGACATACTCGGCATTGTCCGCGGGCACTCGAACCGTCAGATCACCCTGGGCGACCTTCAGGACCAGATACTCCTTCTGCTCGCCTTTGATGGTCCGGGTTTCGATCGCTTCGATCAACGCAGCACCGTGGTGTGGATAGACAACGGTGTCTCCGACCTTAAAAATCATCAGATTCGAGCCCCTTTCAATGCCTAATGTTAGCACGGGCGGGTCGAGGGGGCTCGCCAACAGTGCAGGTCAGGGCCACCACCACCCAACACTGGGGGTTGACAGCAATGGAAAGTTCTGATTCGGGGGGACAGGATTGCACCACTGGCGGCATTGGTGGCCCTTCTCTACCGCCGGGCCGCGCGACCTACTACTCTTCATAGTCGAAGACGTGGCGGCCGCAACGCCGACCGCACCCCTGAGCAGGAGGCCGCCGTGAACCGCTTGTCCTACCGCCTCTTGGCCACCTCCGCAGGCCTGGCCGCCTGCGGAGTGATCCTCACCGGCTGCGGCTCCGGACAGATCTCGCAGGTCGCCGGCCAGGAGGCCGCCGTCAACGGCATGTCGGCCAACGTCAAGGACATCGCGCTGCGCAATGTGCATCTGCTGGCAACCCGCGACTCAGTTGTGCCGGGCAAAGTTCTTCCGCTGGTGTTCGTCGCCGCCAACAATTCGGCGGAAGTCGACGACAAACTGGTGAGCATCACATCGGATTTCGGAAATGTCGCCCTGTCGGGTAACTCCGCTATCCCGGCAGGCCGTGCACTGGTGGCAGCCCCCATGGGACAGCCTGAGGCGATGAGCGCCACCGCTCCCGGCACGGCAACGGTGACGCTGACCAAGCCCATCACCAACGGACTGAGCTACCCGTTCACCTTCACCTTCGAGCAGGCCGGCGCTGTCACCGTTGCGGTTCCGCTGTCGGCCGGCGACGAGGCCGTCCGCGAGTAATACTCGCGTTCCGGCACGCGCGTACGCCGGGAGTTGTCCCACCCACGGTCTAACGTCCTGTCCGTGGCCAAACCCCGGGCGCAGTACCGCTGTTCTGATTGCCGGCATTTCATGCCGAAGTGGCTCGGCCGCTGCCCGGAGTGCGGTACCTGGGGAACCGTCGACGAGGTAGCGGGCCACACGGCAGGGGGAGGTGCGGCCGCCCGGGCGGTCGCGCCGGCGACCGCAGCCATCCCGATCACGGCGATCGACGCTGACCACACCCGGCATTTCCCGACCGGCGTCAGCGAACTCGACCGGGTTCTCGGCGGCGGGGTGGTGCCCGGCTCGGTGAGCCTGCTGGCCGGCGATCCAGGAGTCGGGAAATCCACGTTGCTGCTCGAAGTCGCGCACCGGTGGGCGCAGAGCGGGCGGCGGGCGCTCTACATTTCCGGCGAGGAGTCAGCCGGCCAGATCCGGATGCGGGCCGGGCGCACCAACTGCACGCACGACGAGGTTTACCTGGCTGCCGAATCCGACGTCCAGACGGTGCTGGCCCACATCGACGCCGTCAATCCCAGTCTGGTGATCGTCGACTCCGTGCAGACCATGCTGTCGGGCGATACCGACGGGGTCATCGGCGGAGTCACCCAGGTGCGGGCGGTGACGGCAGCGTTGACGGCAGCGGCGAAGTCGGCCGGGGTGGCGATGATCCTGGTGGGCCATGTCACCAAGGACGGCGCGATCGCGGGACCGCGCTCACTGGAGCATCTGGTGGACGTGGTGCTGCACTTCGAGGGCGACCGCAATTCCGCTTTGCGAATGGTTCGCGGGGTCAAGAACCGGTTCGGGGCAGCTGACGAAGTCGGTTGTTTTCTGTTGCAGGACAGGGGAATTGAGTGCGTAGCCGACCCGTCCGGACTGTTTCTCGACCAACGCGCCGATCCGGTGCCGGGTACCGCGGTCACCGTCACACTGGACGGCAAGCGCCCACTCATCGGCGAGATTCAAGCACTGCTGGTCTCGCCGGTCTACGAGAAGGCGCCGCGCCGGATCGTCGTCAGCGGAATCGACCAATCCCGGGTCTCGATGATCAGTGCGGTGCTGCACAAGCGCGCATCGGTCCCGATCGGGTTGCTTGACATCTATCTGTCGACGGTCGGCGGCATGCGCCTGACCGACCCGTCTTCGGATCTCGCGGTGGCAGCGGCGATGGCATCCGCCGTTGTCGGCCGACCGCTGCCACCGACGCTCGTGGTGTTCGGCGAAGTCGGCCTCGCCGGCGACCTGCGGCGGGTGACCGGGATGGATCGCCGACTGGCCGAGGCGGCTCGACTGGGTTTCTCGGTGGCGGTGGTACCGACCGGTTGCGGAGGGCCGCCCGAGGGTTTGCGGACGATCGAATGCATGACGGTCAACGAAGCCCTGCGCGCGGTCCTTGCGATGAGCGATCAGCCCAACGCAGTCTCGAAGGGTGCACGTGAGTAGGCGCCGCCGCGCGTCGATACCGCCGGACGGCTACCCGCCGTCAGCCGGCCGGGGGTGGACCCGGAGCCGGAGCGGGCTCAGCCGGCCCGGGAGCCGGGCCAGGAGCGGGTGGGGCGGGCGGAGGCGGAGGCGGAGCATCGGCCAAGGTGAACGGCACGGCCGCCGACCGCAGGTTCCCCAGCTGCACGACAAGGTTGTAGGTGCCCGGTCCGATCGGCTCACGCGGCAGCGGGCACTGCGGTGCTGAGCCCATGCCGGTCCAGGTCACCTCGGTGGTCACCTGCTCGCCGGGGTTGAACGTCTTGACCAAGGTCTCGTTGGAGGGGGCGCAGTCCAGGTTCGACCAGAGGCGCTTGTTGTCCAGCGAGTAGACGTAAGCGGCGAGCACCGCCGCACCGACGTCGCGCTTGCAGGCCACCAAGCCGATGTTGGTCACCACCATGGTGAACTTCGGCTGATCGCCGATGACGTACAGCGGGGCGTTGGCGACGCCCTTGATCGCGAGGTTCGAATCCGGGCAGTCGTCGCCGGCCTGGAGTACCGGCGGCGGCTGGACCGCCGAGGTCGGGGTGGCCGTGGGCTCGGGGCTGGACTCTGCCGGTGGAACGACCGGGGTTTTGTCTTCCGGCTGGGGAGTCTGGGTGGTCTCGGTCTTGGCGGTGTTCTTCGCCGAACCCGAGCCGCCGAATAACGCGTACGCCACGCCGGCGATCAGCGCAACGGCCAGCAAGGCGATGCCCAGAGCCAATCCCCGGCGCCGCCAGTAGACCTGGGGAGGGAGGGGGCCATGCGGTTCGAGATCCAGCACGTTTCCACCGTAAGGGCAGGTCACTGCAACGTGTCCGACCCGGCTCGGCGTGTCGCCTTGTTTTCGCTGGCCGCCGCCGTCTCGGCGATTACTCGCCGCCGCCGTCCCGGCGATTACTCGCCGATGTCCCCCAAGTGTTCGCGCAGCACCGTCTTGCCGTCCGCCAGTCGGTAGGTGACGCCGACGATGGCCAGATCCCCGATCTTGACCCGATCGGCGATGGCACTCGACCGGGACAGCAGCTGAGTGCCGGTCTCGACTACATGGCGGGCCTCGAATTCGTCGACCCGGGTCAGGCCCTCGCGCCTGCCCAGCATGATCGACGGCGTGACGCGTTCGATGACGTCGCGCACGAAACCGCCGGGGACGTTGCCGCCGTCGAGGGCCGCGATGGTGGCCTCCACCGCACCGCAACTGTCGTGGCCGAGCACCACGATCAAGGGGACGCCGAGCACGGTGACCGCGTATTCGATGGACCCCAGGACCGCCGAGTCGATGACATGGCCGGCGGTACGCACCACGAACATGTCGCCGAGGCCCTGGTCGAAGATGATCTCGGCGGCGACGCGGCTGTCGGCGCATCCGAACACCACCGCGGTGGGACGCTGGGCCACCGCGAGGCTGGCCCGGTGCTCGATGCTCTGGCTGGGATGCGAAGGGGAACCCGCCACGAAACGCTCGTTACCCTCCTTGAGTGCCTTCCAAGCTTGGGCAGGAGTCGTATTCGCCATGGACCGTATTCTGCACTGCCACTGGGCGGGCCGGCATTGAGCATCCACGTTAGGGAATTGGTCGGCTGGTACGACCGGGCCCGACGGGATCTGCCGTGGCGGGCAGCCGACGTGACGGCGTGGCAGGTGCTGGTCAGCGAATTCATGCTGCAGCAGACGCCGGTGGCCCGGGTGGCGCCCATCTGGGTGGACTGGGTGGCGCGCTGGCCGACACCGTCGGCGACCGCGGCGGCCGGCGCCGCTGACGTGTTGCGGGCCTGGGGAAAGCTGGGCTACCCACGCCGGGCCAAACGGCTGCACGAATGCGCCGAGGTGATCGCCCGCGATCACGGCGACGCGGTTCCCGACGACGTCGACGTCCTGCTGGGTCTTCCCGGGATCGGCGCATACACCGCCCGGGCCGTCGCCTGCTTCGCCTACGGGAAGCGGGTTCCCGTCGTGGACACCAACGTTCGCCGGGTGGTAGCCCGCGCGGTGCACGGTCTGGCGGACTCCGGGAACGCCTCGCCGGTCCGAGACCACGCCGACGTCGAGGCGCTACTGCCCGACGATGCCACCACCGCAGCGGTGTTCTCCGCGGCACTGATGGAATTGGGGGCGACGGTGTGCACGGCGCGGGCACCGAAATGCGGAATCTGCCCCCTGACGCACTGCGCCTGGCGGACCGCCGGATACCCGGCCGACGACCGGCCCGCACGGCCCGTGCAGCGCTACGCCGGGACTGACCGCCAGGTGCGCGGCAGGCTGCTCGACGTGTTGCGGGCAAGTCCGGCGCCGGTGAATCGGGCGGCACTCGACATGGTGTGGCTGACCGACACCGCGCAACGCAACCGGGCGCTGGATTCACTCCTGGTCGACGGACTGGTCGAGCAGACCTCCGACGGCCGGTTTGCACTGGCGGGCGAGGGAGACTCCGAAGGCGGCCCTTAAGTCGGCGACCGTTCAGCCGCCCAGGCTGCGCAGGAACGCCTCCAACGCCTCCCGGTAGGCCTCCGGAGCGTCGTCGTGGACCAGGTGACCCGCTCCCTCGATGCGGACGTACCGACCGCCGGCGATGTCGGCCATCTGGCGCATCTGGCCGGGTGGGGTCACCGTATCTCCCGCCTCAATAAGCAACACCGGAGCGGTGACAGCCCGCCACTGCGCCCAGAAATCCCGCCGTCCCCATTCCGCGGCGATCTCTATCCACTTCGCCGGCTTGCCGTGCAACCGCCAGCCGGTGGGGGTTCGATCGAAGGCGTCCAGAAAGTACCGTCCGGCGACGTCGCCGAACTCGGCGAATATCTCTGCGGGAGTGGAGAATTCGCTGGGCAGGGCGTGCAGCCACGGCTCCCAAGCGCCGGTGGTACCGCCGACGAAGTCCGGCGCCATGTCCTCAACGACCAGCGCCGCGACCAGGTCCGGCCGCGCCGCCGCCAAACACCAGGAATGCAGTCCCCCCATCGAATGGCCGATCAGCAGGGCTGGGCTCCCCAACGAAGCGACGGCTTCCCCGAGTTCCTCGACGAAGCGCTCGGTTCCGATCGGTTCGCGATCGTCCGCATCCCGGCCCCGATGCCACGGCGCGTCGTAGACGTACACCGAACCGTGCCGGGTGAGCCACGGCAACTGCCCGCCCCACGTGCTGCCGCGGCCCATCAGTCCGTGCACTAGCACGATCGGACGGCCGGTGCCGCCCGCGAAGGTCAGCGGTGCTCGGTTCACGGTGCCATCTTGCCGGTAACCTCAACACCATGACCGTGGTCAAGATCAACGCAATCGAAGTGCCGCCCGGCGCCGGTCCGGAGTTGGAAAAGCGATTCGCCCACCGGGTGCACGCCGTCGATTCTCAGCCGGGTTTCCTGGGCTTTCAATTGCTCCGCCCGATCAAGGGTGAGGACCGGTATTTCGTTGTCACCCAGTGGGAGTCGGAGGACGCCTTCCAGGCGTGGGTCTCCGGTCCGGCGATCGCAGCCCACGCGGGCGAGCGCGCCAACCCGGTGTCGACAGGCGCTTCGCTGCTGGAGTTCGAGGTTGTGCTGGACGTTGCCCGTTCCGACGCCGCCACCTAACCTCCGGCTACCGTCCCGGCGCGCACTGGCCCTTGCCAGTGCGCTCACAGCGGTCTGCCTGACCACGAGTTGCACCCCACCGTCGGCCCCCGCCGCCGACGCCGGGGTTCGGATCGAGCGGAACACCCCACAGGGCGTGCGGGCCCAGCAGGTGCTGGACATGCTCAACTCCGACTGGCCCATCGGCACCTACAGCGTGAAAACACTGGCCGCTCCCGACGAGGTCGACCAGGTGACGGTCAGCATGGACTCGCTCTGGTGGGACCGGCCCTACACGCTCACCGGGGTCGACATCGGTGCCGGGTCGGCCCGGTTGCATCTGATCAGTTCGTTCGGGGCGCAACAGGACATCGAATTGCACACCAACGACCAGACGATGGTCAGCCGACTTGCGATCGACACCCGCAAGCCCGTCATCAACTCCTGGCAGGACGTCGACGCCGCACTGAACCGGACCGGCGCCCGCTATGCATGGCAGGTGTCCAAGGTCGACGACGGCAACTGCCGCAAGGTTGCCGGAACCAACACCGGCGAATCATTGCCGCTTGCTTCGATTTTCAAGACCTACGTGCTGTTCGCCGTCGAAGAGGCGGTGCGGGCCGGCCGGGTGCACTGGGACGACACAGTGACCATCACCGCCGAGGCCAAGAAGCTGGGTTCGTCCGGTTTCGACAAACTGCCACCGGGATCACGGATCACGGTGCGCCAGGCCGCCGGCAAGATGATCGCCACCAGCGACAACATGGCCACCGACCTGCTCATCGGACTGGTCGGAACCAAGGCGGTCGAGCGCGCACTGGCCGACGCCGGCCACCACGACCCGGCGAGCATGACCCCCTTCCCCACCATGCGCGAGATCTTCGCCATCGGCTGGGGCAATCCCGACGTGCGGGCACAGTGGAAGTCCGCACCTCCCGACGACCGCGCAATCCTGTTGCAGCAAGCCAACTCCCGGCCCTATGAGCCGGATCCGGAGCGCACCCACTCCCCCGGCTCGGCCTACGGCGCGGAGTGGTACGGAACGGCCGACGACATCTGCCGCGTACACGCGCGACTCCAGCACAATGCCGTCGGGCCCGCCGCTCCGGTCCGCGACATCATGTCCGAGATCGCGGGCATCGACCTGGATCGCAAGGAGTGGCCGTACATCGGCGCCAAAGCCGGAAACCTGCCCGGAGACCTGACGTTCAGCTGGTACGCCGAAGACCGGACCGGGCAGGCCTGGGTGGTCAGCTTCCAACTGAACTGGCCGCGTTTTCACAGCCCTAACGCCGGGGGCTGGATCATGACGATCATCAAGCAGGTCTTCGGCATGCTGCCGCACTACCGCTGAAAGCTCGATCAGGCTCAGTGCCGAAGCGGCCGGTCACTCCCCTCGGGAGTGACC
>CAIRCP010000173.1 GCA_903877095.1 uncultured Actinomycetes bacterium
CGCATAGTCCGCAAGCAGTGCAGCGCTCACGTCCTTCTTCATCTCGGTTTAAAACATGCAGTCCACGAAAAACAGCCGCCCCGCCGGAATCTCCGGCCGCGGCGGGACCGCCGCCGGCAGCAGAACCTGCCCCGGCCGAGCCGCCGGCCGGCGACGAGCCGCCACCGCCTCCGCCGCCGGACGCGCCTGCACCTCCCGAGTCGCCGGCCGACGCTCCGGCCAATGCACCCGGGGACCCCAACGGCGCGGACAACCCGGAGGTGCCCCCGCCGCCACCGGGGGCTCCGGACGGCGTCGCCGGCGTGGCGCCGCATGCCACGGTCGTCTCGATCCGGCAGTCGTCCCGCGCCTTCGAACCGCAGAACTACGGCGGCGGCGATGTCGAGGCGCGCCGCAAGGCCGGCACCGTCTCGACGCTGGCCAGCGCCATCGTCCATGCCGCCGACCTCGGCGCCAAGGTGATCAACGTCAGCGTCACGGCGTGTGTGTCGGCCGCGGACCCGCTCGACCAGCGCGCACTCGGCGCGGCGGTCTGGTACGCGGCAACGCAGAAGGACGCCGTCGTGGTGGCCGCCGCCGGGAACGAGGGTGAGGACGGATGCGCCCAGAACCCGGCGTTCGACCCGCTGAACACCAACGACCCCCGCGACTGGCAACACGTCAAGACCGTCTCGTCGCCGTCGTGGTTCAGCGACTACGTGCTGTCGGTCGGGGCGGTCGACGACAGCGGAGCGCCGTTGGCCAATAGTCTGTCCGGTCCGTGGGTCGGCGTAGCGGCGCCGGGCGTCGGCATCATGGGGCTGTCCCCGCAGACCGGCGGTCCGGTGAACGCCTATCCGGGGATCCGGCCCGGCGAGAAGAACATCCCGTTCTGGGGAACGAGTTTCGCAGCCGCTTACGTCAGTGGCGTCGCCGCGTTGGTCAGGGCGAAATACCCGAACCTGACGGCCCACCAGGTGATCACGCGTATCGAGCAGACCTCACACAACCCGCCGCGCGGTGTCGACAATCAGGTGGGCTACGGCGTCGTCGATCCGGTCGCCGCGCTGACGTTCGACGTCCCCCCGGGGGACCGGGCCGCACCGGATTCCGCCACCCGGATCGTCATGCCGCCGCCGGCGGCTCCGCCGCCGGACCACCGGGCCCGCACCATTGCGCTCGCATTTGCCGGCGCGGTCGTGGCCGGGGTGTTGATGACGTCGATCGTCCAGCGTGCGAGGAAGGCCCGATGAAAGACATCATTCGCCTCGGCGTCGTCGCCGGCGTCTTCATCTTCGGGGTCATCGGTTGGAGCGCAGGCGGATACGTCGGCGCGGCCATCGGTGTGGTGATCGGCCTGTGCCTCCTGGTGGTGCCCTGGCGTGGGCAGCCGCTGTGGTCGTGGCTTGACCTGTACCTGCGCCGCAACCGGAACATCGAGCTGACCGAGCCGCTCACGGTCGCCAACGACCGCTCCGGCGGAGGCGTGCGCTACCAGGATCATGTCGCGGTCGCCGCGGTGCATATTCTCGGAAAGCAGCACCAGCCGACCTACTTCACCGGCTCGACGGCCACGCTGACCGCGAACACGATCGACATCAGCGAACTGTTCCCGTTCATGCGCCAAAGTCTCGGACTGACCATCGAATCCATGAGCGTCGTCAGCGCCGGCGCCCGCCGCCGCGCCACCGGCGACTACCCAAGGGTCTACGACACCTTGATCGGTACGCCGCCCTATGCCGGCCAGCGCGAGACATGGCTGGTGTTGCGGATCCGCGCCCTCGACAACGGTGACGCCCTTCGCTGGCGGTCAACCGTGGGCACCGCCGCCCTGGCAGCCGCGCAGCGGATCGCGATAGCGCTGCGCTGCAGGGGAATCCGTGCCCGTGTCGCCACAGCCACCGACATCGTCGAGTTGGAGCGTCGACTGGGGCGCACCGCGCTCGAACCGCACAACCGCCGCTGGAACAGCGTCCGGGGCGACGGCGGTTGGTTGACCACCTATGCCTACCGTCCCTCGGACATCACCACCGACAACCTCGCCCAGGCATGGTCATTGCGGGTTGACGGTGTCGTCCAGAACATCACGCTGTATCCGGACGGAACGGCGTCCGGCACCGTGACGGTGCGGACCGCGCAGCCGCCCACCGCTCCGCCCGCGGTCCTGCTCACACCGCTGCAGGGCGAACAGCCACGGGCGTTTGCGGCGGCGCTGTGCGGCCCGCGGCCGGAGTTGCGCGGGGTGCGCAGTGGGCCGATGCGCCAGCCGGTAGTCGTGCCGACCGGCCCGTCGGGAATCCTGCTGGGCAAGACCGCGGGTGGCGATCGGTTGCTGCTGCCGCTGGGGGATCCCGGCGAGCAGAGCCGGATCCACATCGCCGCCGAGGACGCGATCGCCAAGCGACTCGTCATCCGTGCGGCAGGGGCCGGCGACCGGGTCACTGTTCACACCACGAATCTCGATCGCTGGGAGTCCGTCCGGATGCCGCATATCGCCGTCATCGAGCATCCGCGACCGGCCTCCGGCACCACCGTCAGCGTGACGGACGGCACCGTGCCGCCGGCGCCGCGTCCCGCCACCGTGATCTCCGTCGTGCCCCCGGGCACGCCGATCCGGGTCCCATCCGATGTGGTCATCACCCAGACCAGCCCGTCGACCATCGCCGTCGTTGCAGCCGGTGAGCGCTACGACGTGGAGGTGGAGTTCTTCCGGGCGGAGAACCGCTACATCTCGCGGGAGACCATCGCGTTCGACGCCGAACTGGAAATGGCGGATTAGGCCATGGCCAGCAACTCTTCCACCATCGCCGCGCGGCGCAGTTTCGATCACGCGATGTCCGTCCTGCAGGCCGATCCGGCTTCAGCGCGCCGGCTGTTTCGGGAGGCATGCGAAACCGACCCCACCATGGCCGACGCCTGGTTGGGCCGGATCGCCGCCGGCGACGACGACCTGGTCGCCCTACAGCGACTCCACGCCTTCGGGAGCAGGCTGCACCGGGAGACCAACCGACTGGGCGTGAGCCTTGCTGCGCCCATCAAAGCCGGCCCCTACCTGTCGATCACCGTCACCGAGGCATCGCACGTCGGCATCGCGCTGGCCAGCGCGCTCGTCGACGACAAGCAGTTCGAGAAAGCCGAAGCGCTGCTGGATGATCCGGCTCTGCTGGACAGCTGGGAGAACCACCAGTGGCGCCAATACGTGACGTGCTACCTGATGTTCGCGGCTCAGCGCTGGCCGGATGTGATCGCCGAGGCGGCGCGGGTACTGCCGCCCCAGGCGATCATCATGTCGGCGGTTACGGCAGCGACGAACGCGCTCGCCGCCCATGCGGCTGCACATCTGGGGCAGGCTCGGGTCGCTCTGGACTTGACCGACCGGGTCGAACTGCGAGCCGATCCGGCACTGGCGCCGGGGGTTCGCCGCAGCACGGTCGAGGCCGTGGCCGCAGTGATCAGTCCGGCCGAATTCCCCTTGATCGCAGCGGATTTGGCGTACGTCCGTGGCATGGCCCATCGCCAGCTCGGCGACGAGGCGAAGGCGCAGGTCTGGCTCTCGAAGGCCGTCATCAACGGCGCGCTGACCGAGCCGGCGAAGCAGGCGCTCGCCGACCCCAATATGCAACTCGTCGTCACCAACGAGAACACGATCAACAGCCGTTCCGACAAGTGGGACGTGAGCACGGAACGCTCCGAGGACGAACGCGCCGATGAGGAGCACGACGAGCGCAGGGCCGAATTGCTTGCCGAGGGCCGCGCGCTGCTCAATAACCAGGTCGGGCTGGCCGAGGTCAAGCGGGCGGTGGCCGAGATCGAGGACCAGATCGAAGTCCGCGCACTGCGTCTCGCGCATGGCCTCCCGGTGAACAACCAGACCAACCATATTTTGCTGGTCGGTCCGCCCGGCACCGGAAAGACCACCACCGCGGAGGCGCTGGGAAAGATCTACGCCGGTCTGGGAATCGTCCGCAACCCGGAGATCGTCGAGGTCAAGCGTTCCGATTTCTGCGGTGAGCACATCGGGTCGTCGGGGCCGAAAACCAATGAGCTGATTGCCCGTTCGCTCGGGCGTATCCTGTTTTTCGACGAGTTCTACTCTCTTGTCGAGCGCCATCACGACGGGCGTCCGGACATGATAGGCATGGAGGCCGTAAATCAACTCCTCGTCGCACTCGAGGTGCACCGGTTCGATTTCTGTTTCATCGGTGCGGGTTACGAGCGCGAGGTCGACGAGTTCCTGAAGGTCAACCCCGGCCTCGCGGGCCGGTTCAACCGCAAGCTGCGGTTCGAGTCCTACAGCCCCGACGAAGTCGTTGAGATCGCAGTCCGGTACGGGAAACCGCGTGCCACGGTGCTGGATTCGGATGCCCGCGATGCTCTCAACACGGCCTGCCGGGCGCTGCGCGACTATGTCGCGCCGGACGGCATCCACGGGATCGACATGATGCAGAACGGCCGCTTCGCCCGCAATATCGTGGAACGTGCTGAGCGGCTGCGTGATTCACGGGTCGCGGCGCAGCATCGCACCGACCGGGCGTCGATCACCGTCACGGATCTGGAGACGTTGCGCACCCAGGACATCCTCGCGGCCGTCACCGATGCCTGCGCCGACAAGCATGTGCCGCTGCAGCTGTGAGTTGACTCGTTCGACGACCGATGCGGAGCGTAGCGACGAGGAGGAGTCGGACAATAGGGACTCGTTCGACGACCGATGCGGAGCGTAGCGACGAGGAGGAGTCGGACAATAGGGACTCGTTCGACGACCGATGCGGAGCGTAGCGACGAGGAGGAGTCGGACAATCGGGACTACGACCCGATCGTGGTGACCCGGGTGAAGCGCTCAAGCTGGGTGGGCGGCCCGTCGGTCGGCGCGGGCGGCATGACCAGGCTGACGCCGTCGATCACCCGCACCACGTTGTGGGTCTGCCGGTCGTAATTCAGCGTGCCGTGCTGGAAGTTCTGCTTGATCCACTCCGGTTCGGCGATCTCGCCGCTCGTCGGAAGGCCCAGCGCCCCGCGCTCGAACCCCAGTGCGGCCCAGGCGGCATAGATCGCCCCGGTCAGCGGCTGGGCGCCCGTCGCCGGCGACCAGTACATCGCCCCGTGTTGGAACGTCGCGTAACGGGTGGCGCCGTCACCGGCGGCCTCCGGTGAGGTCGGCTTACCCAGCGGGCCCGTCTCGTTGCCGTCGGACTCCCAGCGGGCGAGGATCGCACCGCCCTGCAGAGTCTCCGTCACGTCAGGCGGCCCGTTGAACGCAGCCGCGAGCTTACGGATCTGGTCGAGCGCGGCGTAGCCCAGATTCCCCGGGCACTCGGTGTTGCCGACGTCGCGGTGCGCGAAGATCTCCGGCAGGTCCACCACCCGCCCGCCCGGGACGACGGTGTACTGGCCCCCGGCGGATTGCAGTTTGACCGATCCCAGCGGGTTGACCTTGTCCAGGCTCAGCCGCCAGCCGAGCAATCGGCCGACGGTACGGATCATGACGTCCGGCGGCGGGTCGTCCTCAAAGTTGCCGATCATCGACACGCCCCACACGTCGCTGTTGAAGCCGCCGGTGTGAGATCCCATGACGTCCTTGGTGATTCCGCCGGCCCGACCCTCGAAGACCTGTCCGTACTTGTCCACCAGGGCGTTGTAGGCGATGTCGCACCAGCCCAGCGTAACGGTGTGGTAGGCGTAGATCGAGCGGAGGATTGCCGCGGAGTCCTCGGGCGAGTAGTCGTTGCCGGTTGCGGTATGGTGCACCACCGCGGCGCGCACTTTGGGTCCGTAATACGGTCCACCGCAACGGTTTCCGGGGCCGGCTCCCCACTCGGAACGGCTGATGACGTTGGGCGGCTGGCCGGGGCCGAGGGTGGCGTTTGGCGGGTTCGGCGGCTTCTCCACCGGCGCCTTGGGTGGGGTGATGAGAACGGCGGAGAGGTTCTGCGACAACGATTGGGTGGCGTTGGCCGGGACGTAACCGAGTTCGCGCCCGGCATCGAGTCCGCTTTCCGGTGGAGCGGTAGTGACCGGAGCGTTGTGCGGGCGGGTGACCGCGATCTGCACGGCGGTGGTCGGGCCGAGGTAGACCGGATCGGTGCCTTTCGACACGGTCCCGGAGTCGTCGGTGATATCGGCGGAGCGCTCCACGTGGTACCAGGCGCCCCAGGAGCCGTCGGCCTTCTTGGCGCGGATACGCGCCGACGTCCCGGTCAGATCAGTTCCGGTGAGTGCCACCATGGAAAACGATGTGTCCTGGGTGATTTCGCGCGTCGTCTCGCCGCCTCCGACGCCGGTGAGCGGCTCGCTGACCAGGACGGTGTCGTCGACGACGGCGGTGCTGTGCCGGTGTGGGGTCGGCATCCCGTTGACCGCCCAGGGCACCACCACCACGCTCGCCATCAGGGCGGTGAAGAGAATCGTCGGCGCTGGGCGACGGGATGACATAACGCGATGTTACGTATGTGTCCCTTGTTGCCAACGTTGCGACACGGACTATTGGGGACTATGTGAAAACTGAGGCATGCAACGGCACCGCAGGGGGTTTCTCCCTCCCTGCGGTGCCGTTTCGCTGCAGGACTGTGCCGGCCTAGCCGGCGGCGGCAGCTGCTTCGCCGGCGGCCTCGATCACCGGAGCGGCGGCTTCGACCACCGGAGCGGCAGCCTCGGCCACCGGAGCCGCAGCCGCGGCCGGGGCGCCGGCCGCTGCTGCGCCGGCATTCTGAACGGCCTGGGTGATGCCCGGCACGACGATGCCCTTGAGCAGGTCGATCGCCTGACCGACGCCCAACTGGTTGGCAGCGCTGCTCAGATCGCTGATGATGCCGCCGCTGGAAGCGGCCGGAGCCGGGAGGGCGCCCAGCGACGGATCGCCCAGGATCGGGTAGGTGCCGGCCGGCGCCGTCAGCGGGGTGCTGATCGGCTGTTCGGTCGGCAGGCCGATACCGGCCGGTGCGGTCGGGTTAAGCCCGACCTGGGGTGCGGTCAGTCCGGGATTGGTCAGCGCCGGGTCGGTCAGCGACGGCGTGGTCAGCGCCGGCGCGGCCGCGGCCGGGTCGGTGAGCGACGGCGTGGTCAGACCGGGCGTAGTGAGACCAGGGGTGGTCAGACCGGGCGTGGTCAGACCAGGGGTGGTCAGACCGGGCGTAGTGAGACCAGGGGTGGTCAGACCCGGCGTGGTCAGACCGGGGTCGGTCAAGCCCGGAGTCGTCAGCCCCGGCGTGGTCAGACCGGGCGCGGTGAGCGGGCCGTTCTGTGCCGGCTGGGCACCCGCCGGGCTGAGCCCGGTCGGCAGCGGCGGCAGGTTGATCCCGAACTGGGAGAGGCCGGCCTGCAGCGCGGACATGATCTCGTTGGGTAGGTCGGTCACAACGGCCGCACGGGTGAAGTCCCGGTGCTCGGGCGCCTTCTGGCCCGAGGTGAGCTCCATAACGCCGATGACGGCGAACGGGCTCGCGACAGCTAGGGCGGCGACCGCGCTCATGGCTGTCGAAATCTTGCGTCGACGTTGGTTCGGCACGGAAGTCTCCTCTTTGCTTTGTCGACCGACTCCTCTTCGGGGGAAGTACACCCCCGCATCGTCGTCGGCCTATCTGCTCTCGACAGGTTCTGCGTTCGCAAACCTGTTGCCAGACGGTGGAATCCGGCGATGCGCCGAGGTTCTCCGCTGACGAAGTCGATGTTACGAGTGGGATTGATGAGACTGAAGTGATGATGCTGAATCGTGAGCGAATTGCGACTTTGTAATTCCGGCCGGGGCTGCGCGAGCGCAGCGGTGTCTCCGGGCCGGGCGTTCATCGAACGGCGCGCGTCCTCGCGTGAGGATTAAGGACCCCAGTGGCCCGGCTGCTGATTCTCCGGTGCCCAGTTCAGTTCCGGGTACTTGGCCTTCGTGGTCTTCCACAGTGCGGCCAGATCCTCTGCCGTGTAAGTGTCCGGGCTGGTGTGGATTTCGAGAGTGTCGAAGGATCTAATGCGAGTTTTATCCGCGCCTTCCAATTCAGGATCGGAAGCGTCCACAGCCCGCGCAAGAGAGATCCACGTTGCCTCCCGGGCGCCAGAGCCTCGATCCACCCAGGTGACTCGATCATCGACCCCGAACAGGCCTCGGCCATCGGTGTCCTGGGTCCAGGCGTACATGTGCCACTGGCCACGCTGGGCATACAACCGGGCAAGCCTGCCCCGATCCCGAAAGTACGACGGAATCTCAACGTAATCCGAATCCAACCCCTGCTCTACGTCAAAGCTGCCGTTGGAGAACAGCGGGGGAGGTAGTTTCGACTTCCCGCCAGCCTTGTCATCGGCATTGGTGCGCCCGAAGATAACGACGGTTTTGGCTTGCCCCGTCGGGAACGGGTTGATGCCCATCGAGGTTCCGACAGTACCGCCGGGGCTTTTAAGCCCCGTGAAGTGGAGATACTTTTGGCCTTGATCAACCAAAACTACTGGATTGTCTGCAACTTCCGCCGAGAGAATTACGCCGGATGTCTCGGCGCTGGTTGCTTTCCACAGGACCGGATCGGCGGTGTCCGGTAGCGTTTCCGGTGTCCAACTGCGAGTGGCTTCAAATTTCGGGGCTCTGACCTGCTTCTGGTCCCACCCGTAGAACAGCAACGCGTTCTCGGCTCGATCCCACTTGTAAATATCGGAAAACCAGAGTTCCGTGGTCTTGGAAAACGCCTCCCGATAGAAACCCTGCAAGTAGTACATGCGCTCTTCGTCGGCGTAGCCGACTGCACGGTTCTGTAGGTCAACCGCCAGATTCCCGTTCCACCACAACCGAACTGAGCCACCGCCAGCGGATGAGAGGTGAACTTCCGCGATAAAGTCCTGCCACTCATTCTTCGGGAATACACCCAGATCAACCCACTCGAACACGGTCGGCGGTTCGTCCTCCAAACTCTTTCGGAAATCTCCTCCGCCGATCACTTTGACTTTCAGCCTCGGGGTGTCACCAACGAGGTGTAGCGAGAACGGTGAGACTCTGACCGCCCCACCGGAATGGATACTGACGAAGTTATTCCAGTCCCCGTTCGGGGAGGAGAAGTTGGAATCCACGGACACCCCGAAGGAGACAACGACGGTATCCCCGTCTGTGAAAGTGCCCATGCGTTTGAAGTTTTTTGACATACAAACTTCGCCCGTCCCGGACTGCCACTCCCTGCCAAAGTCGGCAATACCGAGACTTTGCAGATATTCCGCGATCCGGCCGAGGTTGTCTCCAGGCTGCACGACAACTTTTTGGACTACCCCCCGCTGATTCAGCGGATCGGTCACATAAGTAACACGATCTGGTCCCGCGAGTTGCTTCCCGCTGTTGATATGTGTGTCCGGATCTGAAAGCCAGAAATCTTCCTTGGCGTAATCAGAGAATGCGATCGGGCGCTCCGAAAAATTCTCGTCACCTACATCGACGCCATCCTGGGAGACCATCACCCGATCTTCCCACCGGGGCACGACGAACCTCAGGTAGCCCCCGCGTCACCATCAGGAGTAGATTCCATCCACTCTCCCCCGAAGCGGAGAAGCCGCTCGGGAGTTCCATCCCCCCGGACCCCCCGAGCGCAAGAAGCGCCCCCGGCGTCCCCCCATGCCGGGCGGTTCGCTCGCCGCTTCGGGGGAGAGCCCCGCATCGGACGGGCGTTGACGGTAAATCAACCGCCCTGGACTTTCTGTTCGCCCGCCTGGTTTTACCGCACGGTTGCCAGCCCTCGGTCCGATAACCTAGGGCCCGATGAGCCCATCACCGCCCCAGGACTACGACCTGTTCGTCGTCGGCTCCGGCTTTTTCGGACTGACCATCGCCGAACGGGCGGCTACCCAACTCAACAAGCGGGTCCTGGTACTCGAACGCCGCGACCACATCGGCGGCAACGCCTACTCCGAGCCCGAGCCGCAGACCGGCATCGAGATCCACCGTTACGGCGCGCACCTGTTCCACACCTCCAACCAGCGGGTCTGGGACTACGCCCAGCAGTTCACCGACTTCACCGGCTACCAGCACCGGGTGTTCGCCATGCACGCCGGGCAGGTCTACCAGTTCCCGATGGGGCTGGGTCTGGTGTCGCAGTTCTTCGGCCGCTACTACAGCCCCGATGAGGCTCGCGCGCTGATCGCCGAGCAGGCCTCGGAGATATCAGCGATCGACGCCGCCAACCTCGAGGAGAGGGCGATCTCGCTGATCGGCCGGCCGCTGTACGAGGCTTTCGTTCGCGACTACACCGCTAAGCAATGGCAGACCGACCCCAAGGAGTTGCCCGCCTCCACCATCACCCGGCTGCCGGTGCGCTACACCTTCGACAACCGCTACTTCAACGACACCTACGAGGGCCTGCCCGCCGACGGCTACACCGCCTGGCTGCAGAACATGGCCGCCGATGACCGCATCGAGGTGCGGTTGAACACCGACTGGTTCGACGTCCGTGACGACCTTCGCGCAACGTCCCCGTCGGCTCCCGTCGTCTACACCGGACCACTGGACCGATACTTCGACTACGCCGACGGCCGGTTGGGCTGGCGCACATTGGATTTCGAACTCGAAGTATTGAGTGACTGCGGTGATTTTCAAGGCACCCCGGTGATGAACTACAACGACGCCGACGTGCCCTACACCCGAATTCACGAGTTCCGGCACTTCCACCCGGAACGGGACTATCCGGCCGACAAGACCGTCATCATGCGGGAATTCTCCCGCTTCGCCGAAGCCGACGACGAGCCGTACTACCCGATCAACACCGAGGCCGACCGGACGGTGCTGGCCGCCTACCGGGCCCGCGCCAAGGCCGAGACCGCCGCGTCGGGTGTGCTCTTCGGCGGCCGCCTGGGCACCTACCAGTACCTCGACATGCACATGGCCATCGCCAGCGCGATGAGCATGTACGACAACGACCTCGCGCCGCTCCTGAGCGGCGATGTCCCGGCGCCGCACCTGGGCGACGGTGCGCCTGACGACGAAAGCGGCAACGCATGAGTGAGATTCCCTCCGGCCCGGTTCCGGCCGGCCAGACCCGCGCGGTGAGCCTGCTGCAGCGGATCATCCTGCCGCGTCCCGGCGAACCGCTGGACGTGCGCAAGCTCTACATCGAGGAATCGGACACCAACGCCCGCCGCGCGCACGCGGCCACCCGCACCACGCTGCATATCGGCGCCGAATCCGAGGTGTCCTTCGCGACCTACTTCAACGCCTTCCCGGCCAGCTACTGGCGCCGCTGGTCGACACTGACGTCGGTGGTGTTGCGGGTGGATCTCACCGGCTCGGCCCGCGTCGACGTCTACCGGTCGAAGGCCAACGGCGCGCGGATCAGCGTCGGCGGAACCGAGATCATCAGCGGCAGAGCCGCGCCGATCATCAGCGGCGGAGCCGCGCCGGCGTCCGCGGAGTTCGAGATCGAACTGGCCCCATTCGAGGACGGCGGGTGGATCTGGTTCGACATCACCACCGACAGCAAGACCGTTGTGCACAGCGCCGCCTGGCACGCCCCGGTTCCGGCACCGGGGCGGGCCGACATCACCGTCGGGATCCCGACCTTCAACCGCCCGGCCGACTGCGTGAACGCTTTGCGGGCGCTGACGTCGGATCCCCTGGTGGATCAGGTCATCGGTGCGGTGATCGTCGCCGATCAGGGCGCCGACAAAGCCAGGGACCATCCCGGATTCGAGGCGGCCGCGGCGGCGCTCCGCGGCCGGCTCCAGGTGTACGACCAGCCCAACCTCGGCGGCTCCGGCGGCTACAGCCGGGTGATGTTGGAGGCGCTGCGCAGCACCACCTGCGAGCAGATCCTGTTCATGGACGACGACATTCGCGTCGAGCCGGACTCGATCCTGCGGGCCCTGGCGCTGAACCGGTTCGCCAAGACGCCCACGCTGATCGGCGGGCAGATGCTCAACCTGCAGGAACCCTCACATCTGCACGTGATGGGCGAAGTGGTCAACCGGGCCAATTTCATGTGGACCAATGCCCCGCACACCCAGTACGACCACGACTTCGCCCAGTACCCGCTGGACGTCGAGAGCAACAAGGACGACGACGAGGGCCGCAGCAAACTGCTGCACCGTCGCATCGACGTCGATTACAACGGCTGGTGGATGTGCATGATCCCGCGCCGGGTGGCCGAGGAACTGGGCCAGCCGCTGCCGCTGTTCATCAAGTGGGACGACGCCGACTACGGCCTGCGGGCCGGCGAGCACGGCTACCCCACCGTGACGATGCCGGGCACCGCGATCTGGCACATGGCCTGGAGTGACAAGGACGACGCCATCGACTGGCAGGCGTACTTCCACCTGCGCAACCGGCTGGTGGTCTCCGCGCTGCACTGGGACGCCCCGGTCAAGGGCCTGGTCAAGAGCTCGCTGAAGGCGACGCTGAAACATCTTCTCTGCCTGGAGTATTCGACCGTCGCCATCCAGAACAA
The DNA here is from genome assembly GCA_903877095.1 of uncultured Actinomycetes bacterium. Classification (GTDB taxonomy): domain Bacteria; phylum Actinomycetota; class Actinomycetes; order Mycobacteriales; family Mycobacteriaceae; genus Mycobacterium. Next base: position 12,372 of record CAIRCP010000173.1, read on the forward strand.
GGCGATCGATGACTTCCTGGCCGGGCCGGAGCACATCTTCTCCATCCTGGAGAGCGCCCTGCCCGACATCCGGGCCATGCGGCAGCAGTTCCCCGACGCCGTCGTGCTGCCCGGGGCGACATCGCTGCCGGCCCCAAGCGGACGGACCAAAGTGCACAAGCCGCCGGTGGCGCTGCCGGCCATCGGCGCTCGGCTCGCGCGCGGACTGATTCATCAACTGCGCGAAGCCGATCCGTCGCACCACGAACGGCCACAGCTCAACGTCGCCACCCAGGACGCGCGCTGGTTCCTGTTGTGCAACGTCGACGGCGTGACGGTCACCACGGCCGACGGCCGCGGCGTCGTCTTCCGCCAGCGTGACCGGACCAAGATGATGGAGCTGCTGAAAACATCACTGCGCCAACATGTCCGGCTGGCCCGGGAGTACAACCGGATGCGCAAGGTCTATCGGCAGGCGTTGCCGGAGTTGTCCAGCCGGCAGCGGTGGGAGTCGGTACTGCTCGACGGGTCATCGGTCCGTGTCTGATCCCATGCCTCACGTCACCGGGCCGGAGGCCGGTCCCCCCTCCGGTGAAGTCGCCATGCTGGTCGACGTGCAGTCCCGGCTGGCTTCGCCGCCCGTCGTCGCCGTGGCGCGGGGCATGTCGCACTTCGGCGAACATGCGGCGGGCTGGGTGGCGCTGTCCGCCATCGGCGCGTTGCTGTCTCCGGCCCGCCGGCGCGACTGGCTGCTGGTGGGGGTGGGAGCGGTCGCGGCGCACGGTGCGGCGATCCTGATCAAGCTGGCCGTGCGGCGCCGGCGCCCGCACCACCCGGATATCGCGGTCAACGTCTCCACCCCCAGCGCGCTGAGTTTCCCGTCCGCGCACGCAACCTCCAGCACGGCCGCAGCTATGCTGCTGTGCCGAGCCACCCGGTCGCCGTTGCCGCTGGCCGCGGTGCCGTTGATGGCGCTGTCCCGCTTGGTGCTCGGTGTGCATTACCCCACCGACGTGCTTGCCGGGATGGCCGTCGGGGCCGCCGTCGCACGGGTGACCGGCCGTCTCGGCGACCGCGGCAGGGAGAGGTGATCCATGAGTGAGACGACGGTGACCGGACCGCCGAGCAACCTGCTCACCGGCATCATCAAGGCGCTGCGGCCACGCCAGTGGGTGAAGAACCTGCTCGTGTTCGCCGCGCCGTTGGCTTCGCTGGGCGGCACCGACACCTACGACTACCGCACGGTGATGGCCAAGGTGTCCGTCGCCTTCGTGGTGTTCTGCATGGCGGCGTCGTCGATCTACCTGGTGAACGACGCCCGTGACGTCGAGGCCGACCGCGCCCACCCGACCAAGCAGTACCGCCCGATCGCCGCCGGGGTGCTGCCGGTCGGTATGGCGTACGGCATCGCTGTCGTTCTCGCCGCCGCATCGCTGGCGATCTCCTGGTGGGTCACCCCGCACCTGGCTCTGGTGATGGCGGTCTATCTGGTCATTCAGCTGGCGTACTGCTTTGGGCTGAAACATCAAGCGGTGCTGGATATCTCGATTCTGTCGTCGGGCTTCCTCATCCGCGCCATCGCTGGGGGCGTGGCGGGCGGCATCCCGCTGTCACAGTGGTTCCTGCTGGTGATGGCGTTCGGGTCACTGTTCATGGCGGCCGGCAAGCGTTATGCCGAACTCCAGCTTGCCCAGCGCACCGGCGCCAAGATCCGCAAGTCGCTGGAGAACTACACCAGCACCTACCTGACCTTCGTCTGGACGTTGTCGGCCACCGCGGTCGTGGTCTGTTACGGGCTGTGGGCCTTCGAACGGGACGGCACGACCGGATCGTGGTTCGTCATCTCGATGGTCCCGTTCACCGTGGCGATCCTGCGCTATGCCGTGGACGTGGACGGCGGCATGGCCGGCGAGCCGGAGGAGATCGCTCTGCGCGACCGGGTGCTGCAATTGCTGGCCCTGGCCTGGATCGGAACTGTCATTGCCGCCTCCTTCTTCGGTTAGCGCACCGGCTTTACCCCCGGTCCCGCGCGGGGTCGCCAAGCCCGGCCTGCGGCCAGGTGCGTGGCGGTGGACGGCGTTAGCCCCCGCCGTCCGCACCCGGATCAGCCTGTGGACGTCGGTGGCTGTGGTGACGACGCTGTGGACCTGGGGGATCTGGCAGCGGCGCTGGATCGCCGACGACGGCCTCATCGTGTTGCGGACCGTCCGCAATCTTTTGGCGGGCAACGGGCCGGTGTTCAACGCGGGGGAGCGGGTGGAGTCCAACACCTCCACCGCGTGGACCTATCTGGTCTATCTCGGCAGTGTGATTGCCGGGCCGCTGCGTCTGGAGTACGTGGCGCTCGCGTTGGCCATGGTTCTGAGCGCGGCCGGTGTGGCGATGGTGATGCTCGGCACCGCCCGGTTGTGGGCGCCGGCCCTGCGCGGCCGCCGGGCGCTGGTGCTGCCGGCCGGCGTTTTGGTCTACATCGCCGTGCCGCCCGCCCGGGACTTCGCCACCTCCGGTTTGGAGAACGGGCTCGTCACTGCCTGGCTGGGCGGGCTGTGGTGGATGATGGTCCGCTGGGGCCAGCAATCCGGGAGAAGCAGCCCGCTGTTCCTCGGTGCGCTGTCCTTCGTCGGCGGCCTGAGTGTGCTGGTGCGTCCGGAACTTGCCCTGATCGGCGGCCTCGCGCTGGTGATGCTGCTGGTCGCCGAGCCGGGCTGGGCGCGGCGCGTGCTGATCGTGCTGGCCGGCGGCCTGCTGCCGGTGGGCTATCAGATCTTCCGGATGGGGTACTACGGGCTGCTCGTTCCGCAGACCGCGATCGCCAAGGACGCCTCGGGCAGCAAGTGGGCCCAGGGCTTCGTCTATCTGGGGAATTTCACCGGGCCCTATGCCCTGTGGATTCCGGCGGTGCTGCTGATCGGCCTTGCTGTCGTGCTGGCGGGCCGCCGGGCTGCAGACCGCCCGCCGGCCCGCGCCGGACTCGCCGCGAGAGTTCACAGCCCCACGGCAGTGGTGGTTTTCATGCTCGTCAGCGGACTGGTCCAGGGTCTCTACTGGATCCGGCAGGGCGGCGACTTCATGCACGGACGGGTGCTGCTGGCCCCGCTGTTCTGCCTGCTCGCCCCCATCGCGGTGGTACCGATCGCGGTGCCGGCCGAGGGTTGGTTGAGCCGCGAGAAGGGTCATGTCGCGCTCGTCGCCCTGTGGCTGGCTCTGGTCGGCTGGGCGTTGTGGGCGGCCAACTCGCCGGGCATGGGCCGCGACGCCACCCGGGTGACCTATTCCGGGATCGTCGACGAGCGCCGGTTCTACTCCCAGGCGACCGGCCATGCCCACCCGCTGACCGCGGCTGACTATCTGGACTATCCGCGGATGCGGGCCGTTATGGTCGCCATCAACAACACTCCCGACGGGGCGCTGCTGCTGCCGTCGGGCAATTACGACGTGTGGGACGTGGTTCCCCAGAAGCCCCCGGTCGAGCCGCCGCCCCCCGGCGTGTCGCCTGAGGACTGGCGGCGCCAACACGCCACCCACGCCGTGTTCTTCACCAACCTCGGCATGGTCGGCATGAACACCGGCCTCACCACCCGGGTGATCGACCAGATCGGGCTGGCCAATCCGCTGGCCGCCCACACCGCCCGACTGGAGGAGGGCCGCATCGGGCATGACAAGAACCTGTTCCCGGACTGGGCTGTCGCCGAGGGGCCGTGGCTCAAGGAGCGACCGTGGATTCCGGAGTACCTCGACGAAGGATGGATCGAGGAGGCCGGCGTCGCGCTCGGCTGTCCGAAAACCGTCGAGATGCTCGAGATGATCCGCGAACCGATGACGCGCCCCCGGTTCATCGGCAACCTCAACCGCGCTTGGGAGTTCACCCGCTACCGGATCGACCGGGTGCCGCAGTACGAGTTGTTCCGCTGCGGTCTGCCCGAGCCGCCCCCGGCCAAGGACGCCAGGCCGTCCTATACCGGTTTGCCGGCGACCGGGCCCTGAACCATGTTCAAGACATCGGCTGGGACGACACGGCACCGGCCGTCGAGACGCCCGCTCCGGCCAACTGATGTAGTAACTGCGCAGTGGTGTGATTCACTACGCATGCCGTATCGACTCGACGTGAGGTGAATATGAGGGGTCTGACCAAGCTGTCCCGCATTGTCGGTGCGGTCGCGCTGGCGCTGGGTGTGGCAGGTGCCGCGGCCCCAGCTGCCTCCGCCGCCGGTGTCGAGATGCTGATGGTTCCCTCGGCCGCGATGGGACGCGACATCCCGGTGGCCTTCCAGGCGGGCGGGCCGCACGCCGTGGTGCTGCTCGACGCCTTCAACGCCGCGCCGGACGTCAGCAACTGGGTCACCGCAGGCAACGCGATGAACACCCTGGCCGGCAGCGGCCTGTCGGTTGCCGCCCCGGCAGGCGGGGCGTACAGCCTGTACACCAACTGGGAGGCCAACGGCTCCAAGCAGTGGGAGACCTTCCTCGCTGACGAGCTGCCGAACTGGCTGGCCGCCAACAAGGGCCTTGCGCCCAACCGGCACGCCATCGTGGGCGCATCCCAGGGCGGCACCGGCGCCATGATGCTGGCCACCTTCCACCCGGACCGCTACAGCTACGCCGGATCGCTGTCCGGCTTCCTCAATCCGTCGGACACCCAGACCAACGGTGTCATCTCCAACGCCATCAACGTGGGCGACAACATCGACGCGATGTGGGGTGCGCCCCAGCTGGGCCGCTGGAAGTGGCACGACCCCAACGTCCACGCCAACCTGCTGGTCCAGAACAACACCCGGCTGTGGGTGTACAGCCCACTGACCACGGCATGCGCCGACCCGGGTGCGATGGGCGGCGGCGACTGCAGCGTGTCCCAGGGCAGCAACCGGATCTTCTACGCCCACTACCGTTCCCTGGGGGGCCGCAACGGCCACTGGGACATCACCGGCGGCGGCGGTAACGACTGGGGTACCTGGGCAGGCCAGCTCGGCGCGATGGCCGGCGATATCTCCGCGGCTCTCGGCTAATTCTTGCGGAGCGGGTGCGCGTTGCCCGGGTGGTCGGGGCCGCGCGATGAGGACGAAAGGCCCCGGGTTGCACCTCCGCGGAACCGGTAGTGTGGTTGGCGTGAATCACCTGCGCGGTGGATCGTTCAGCAAACTGCCCGATGGCGGTTGGCGACTGTTTGAGGCACCCGGTCGAAGGGTTCTGCTCGCCGGCGTGATGGCGCCTGCGGCGTGGCTGCTAGCCGGGTGTGGGGCAGGTGGCGATCTGATCAGCACCGTTGCGCTGCCGTCGCAGCAGACCACCGGCTACGCCGACGGAACGGAGATGCCGATGGCCGCTGATTCCGGCCGCCTCTCCGGCAAGCCCGAACTCACGCCGGCTCAGCGGGACTACCTCGGGGCACTGGCCGCGGCGGGCATCCACCCCTCCAGTGAACTGCGGGTGCTCAGCATCGGGGCGTACGTCTGTCAAGCCCGCGCCGCCGGCCAGAGTGATCAGGCGGTGTGGGACTCCGTCGCGCCGATGGTGCGCAGCGACGTGATCGCGACGCCTGCGGCGGCTGCGCAGCCGGCAGCCGCGCCGAACCCGGCGGCTGCCGCGGCGACAGTGGCGGCCATGGATGACAATTCAGTCGTCAGCAACGTGATCCGGATTGCCACCGGCAGGCTCTGCTGACCCGATGACGCTGAACACTTCCGGCTCTTCCAAGCGTCCGAAGGGCTCCCGGGATTCCCGCGGTTCGAGGAACGGCTCCAGGACCAAGTCGAACGGCGCAACGACCAAGTCGGAGAGCCGTCGTCGCCGCCACCGCATCCTTGCGCTGATCGCGGCCGGCGCGGTCGCCGTGGTGGTGGGTCTGGTGGTCGCGATCATCGTGATCCTGGTTCGTCGACCCCACGAGTCCACGACGGCGATCCCACCGAGCGCGGTTCCGCCGAGCGCGATCCCGCCCGGACCCACCACCCCCGGCCAGAAGCCGCGGCCGGCCGCTCAGGACGCCAGCTGCCCGGACGTCCAGATGATCGCCATCCCCGGCACCTGGGAATCGTCGCCGACCGATGATCCGCTCAATCCGGTTCAGTTCCCGATTGCGTTGCTGCTCAACGTGACCCGCCCGATCCAGCAGGAGTTCGGCGCGGACCGGGTACAGGTCTACACGGTTCCCTACACCGCCCAGTTCCACAATCCGCTGGCGGCGGACAAGCAGATGTCCTACAACGACTCCCGCAAAGAAGGCACCGACGCCGTGGTTCGGGCCATGACCGACATGAACAATCGCTGCCCGCTGACCAGCTACGTCGTGGTCGGCTTCTCGCAGGGTGCGGTCATCGGGGGTGACCTGGCCAGCGATATCGGCAACGGTCGCGGTCCGGTCGACGAGGACCTCGTGCTCGGGGTGACGCTGATCGCCGACGGCCGGCGCCAGCCCGGGGTCGGACAGGAGGTCGGACCGAACCCGCCCGGACAGGGCGCCGAGATCACCCTCAAGGAGTTGCCCGCGCTCTCCTTCCTCGGTCTCACGATGAGCGGCGAACGGCCGGGCGGCTTCGGTGCGCTGAACAATCGCACCAACCAGATCTGCGCACCCGGTGACCTGATCTGCTCGGCCCCGCAGTCGGCGTTCAGCATCACCAATCTGCCGCGAACCCTGGAGGTGCTGACGGCGGGCGCCGGCCAGCCCATCCACGCGATGTACGCGACACCGCAATTTTGGACCGCCGACGGCCAAACAGCCACGTCATGGGCGTTGAACTGGGCCCGCAGCCTGATCGCCGACGCCCCACACCCGGCGCACAACTGACTCGACGCGCCCGCTGCGCGGCGATTTGGATACCGTCCGGGCGCCGCCTAACATTAAGAGAAAGGTAAGGCCAGAGAACTAGCTCGTTTGCTCAGGTCGGCCGGGCCGCGCGGGGCCGTTTCATCGGTACGATCTGTGGGGCGCTCGGCCAGTTCGACGATCGGTAGCGCGCCAATACGCTGCTGCACCCCAAGCAGTGGGGGCCGACACGACGCGTTTCGACAGGAGAGTGGCATGCCGTTCCATAACCCGTTCATCAAGGACGGACGGATTACCTTCCCGGAGGGCGCCAGTCTCGTCAAGCACGTCGAACGTTGGGCCAAGGTCCGCGGCGACAAGCCGGCCTACCGGTTCCTCGACTTCTCCACCGAGCGCGACGGCGTGGCCCGGGTGCTGACCTGGGCCGACTTCGGCACCCGCAACCGCGCCCTCGGCGCTCGCCTGCAGCAGGTCACCGAACCCGGTGACCGGGTGGCCATTCTGTGCCCGCAGAACCTCGAGTACCTCGTGGCGTTCTTCGGGACGCTCTACTCAGGCCGCATCGCGGTGCCGCTGTTCGACCCGTCCGAACCCGGGCACGTCGGCCGATTGCACGCGGTGCTCGACGACTGCCAGCCTTCGGCGATTCTGACCACCACCGACGCCGCCGAGGGCGTCCGCAAGTTCTTCCGCACCCGCCCGGCCAAGGAGCGCCCCCGCGTCATCGCCGTCGACGCGATCCCCGACGAGGTCGGCGCGACGTGGGAGCACATCGACACGGTCAACGAGGACACCATCGCCTACCTGCAGTACACCTCCGGGTCGACCCGGATCCCCACCGGCGTGCAGATCACCCACCTCAACCTGGCCACCAACGTCGTGCAGGTGATCGAGGCCCTCGAAGGCGAGGAAGCCGACCGCGGCGTGTCCTGGCTCCCGTTCTTCCACGACATGGGGCTGGTCACCGCGCTCCTCCCGTCGCTGATCGGGCACTACTTCACCTTCATGACGCCGGCGGCGTTCGTCCGCCGCCCGATTCGCTGGATGCGCGAGATCGCCCGTCAGCCCGGTGACACCGGCGGCACGATCTCGGTCGCCCCCAATTTCGCGTTCGACCATGCCGCCGCCCGCGGGCTGCCCAAGGACGGCGAGGAGCCGCTGGACCTGTCCAACGTCAAGGCGGTCCTCAACGGCAGCGAGCCGATCTCGGCCGCGACCGTCAAGCGGTTCAACGACGCATTCGGCCCGTTCGGCTTCCCGCGCAAGGCGATCAAGCCGTCCTACGGCCTGGCCGAGGCCACGTTGTTCGTGTCGACCACCCCCTCGTCCGAGGAGCCGAAGATCATCTCGGTCGACCGCGACGAACTCAACGCCGGGCGGTTCGTCCCGGTGCCCGACGACTCCCCCAAGGCCGTTGCGCAGGCCGGGGCGGGCAAGGTGGGCGTCGGCGAGTGGGCGGTGATCGTCGACCATGAGAGTGCCAGCGAGGTGCCGCAGGGGCACATCGGCGAGATCTGGATCAGCGGGATGAACATGGGCACCGGCTACTGGAACAAGCCCGAGAAGACCGTCGAGACGTTCCAGAACACGCTGAAGTCGCGGACCAGCCCGTCACACGCCGAAGGCGCGGCCGACGACGCCACCTGGGTGCGCACCGGCGACCTGGGCGCCTACTACGACGGCGAGCTGTTCATCACCGGCCGTACCAAGGACCTGGTCATCATCGACGGCCGCAACCACTATCCGCAGGACCTGGAGTACTCCGCCCAGGAGGCCAGTAAGGCCGTGCGCACGGGCTTCGCCGCAGCCTTCTCGGTGCCGGCCAACCAGTTGCCCGACGAGGTGTTCGCCGACGCGCACGCCGGCCTGACTCGCAACCCCGACGACAGCTCCGAGCAGTTGGTGATCGTGGCAGAGCGGGCCGCCGGTTCGCACAAGCTCGAATTGTCCGCCGTTGCGGACGCCATCCGCGCCGCCATTGCGGTGCGCCACGGGGTGACCGTGCGCGACGTGCTGTTGACCCCGGCCGGTGCCATCCCGCGCACCTCCAGCGGAAAAATCGGCCGCACTGCCTGCCGGTCGGCCTACCTCGACGGCAGCCTGCGGTCCGGGAAGGTGGCCAGCGCCTTCCCCGACGAATCGGAATAAGGATTTATGTCTGAGTCGGAAACCCCCGATACGCCCGAACGCATCGCCGAGATCGTTCTAGCGCCTGAGAAGGACCTGGCCCCTCCCAGCCCTGGCCTGTCGGTGCCGGAGATGCGCGAATGGCTGCGCAACTGGGTGGCCAACTCCACCGGCCAGGCGCCCGGCTCGATCGACGAGAACGTGCCGATGGTCGAACTCGGTCTGTCCTCCCGCGATGCCGTCGCGATGGCCAGCGACATCGAAGATCTGACCGGCGTCACCCTGACGGCGACCGTCGCGTTCCGCCACCCGACCATCGAGGCGCTGGCGACGGTGATCGTCGAAGGTGAGCCGGAACTGGAAGTCTCCGACGATGACGTGGACTGGACTCGCAAGCGCGACGTCCCCGAGATCGCCATAGTGGGCCTGGCGACCCGCTTCCCCGGCGACATGAACACACCCGACCAGATGTGGCAGGCGCTGCTCGACGGCCGTGACGCCATCACCGATCTCCCCGAGGGCCGGTGGGCGGAATTCATGGAGGAGCCCCGGCTGGCCGAGCGGATCCGCAAGGCGCGCACCCGCGGCGGCTACCTCACCGACATCAAGGGCTTCGACGCCGAGTTCTTCGCGCTGTCGAAGATGGAGGCCGACAACATCGATCCGCAGCAGCGGATGGCGCTCGAATTGACCTGGGAGGCTTTGGAATACGCCCGGATTCCGGCGTCCAGCCTGCGCGGGCAGAGTGTGGGCGTCTACGTCGGCAGCTCCACCAACGATTACAGCTACCTGGCGATGATGGACCCGCGCACCGCGCATCCGTACGCGATCACCGGCACCGCCAGTTCGATCATCGCCAACCGGGTTTCGTACTTCTACGATTTCCGCGGCCCGTCGGTGGCCGTCGACACCGCGTGTTCGTCGTCACTGGTCGCGGTGCATCAGGGTGTGCAGGCGCTGCGCACCGGCGAAGCGGACGTGGTGATCGCCGGCGGGGTGAATGCCCTTGTCACGCCGGCCGTTACGCTCGGCTTCGACGAAGTCGGCGGAGTGCTCGCGCCGGACGGCCGGATCAAGTCGTTCTCCGCCGACGCCGACGGCTACGCCCGCTCCGAGGGCGGCGGCATGCTGGTGCTCAAGCGCCTGGACGACGCCCGCCGCGACGGCGACGAGATCCTGGCCGTGATCGCCGGCAGCGCGATCAACCACGACGGCCGCTCCAACGGCATGCTGGCCCCCAACCCCGAAGCCCAGGCCGAAGTCCTGCGCAAGGCCTATCACGACGCCGGGATCAATCCGCGCACCGTGGACTACATCGAGGCGCACGGCACCGGCACCATCCTCGGCGATCCGATCGAGGCAGATGCGCTGGGCCGGGTGGTGGGTCGCGGCCGCGCCGCCGAGCAACCCGCGCTGCTGGGCGCGGTGAAGTCCAACGTCGGGCACCTGGAGTCGGCGGCGGGCGCGGCCAGCCTGGCCAAGGTGGCTTTGGCGTTGCACAACAACAAGATTCCGCCGTCGATCAATTACGCAGGACCCAACCCCTACATCGATTTCGACAGCGCGCACCTCAAGGTCGCCAACGAGGTCACCGAGTGGCCGCGTTACAGCGGGCACGCCATCGCCGGGGTGTCCGGGTTCGGATTCGGCGGCGCCAATGCACATCTGGTGCTGCGCGAGGTGCTGCCCGAGGACCTGATCGAACCCGAGCCCGAGCCGGAGTCGGCGCCCGCCGAGTCGCCGTTGACCGAAGCGGATGCCGTGTACGTCGGCGGCGTGCTGATCGACGACGACGAGGATGAGGTTGTCGCGGCCTACGACTACGAGGCCACAGAGTATGGGGCGTACCAGGTTGACGACGAGCCCGAACTTCCCGGCCTGACCGACGAGGCGCTGCGCCTGCTCGAGACGGCCCGCGAGGAACTCGCCGCGGCTCAAGTCGCCGAGCCGCATACACCCGTTGTCCCGCTGGCGGTTTCGGGGTTCCTGACCTCGCGTAAGCGGGCCACCGCTGCTGAGCTCGCCGACTGGATCGACAGCCCGGAGGGCCGGGCCACGCCGCTGCAGGCGATCGGACGGTCGCTGTCGCGGCGCAACCACGGCCGCTCCCGCGCGGTCGTGATGGCGCACGACCATGACGAGGCCGTCAAGGGCATGCGTGCCGTCGCCGAAGGCAAGCAGAGCCCGCTGGTGTTCAGCGCGGACGGTCCGGTGACCAACGGACCGGTCTGGGTGCTGGCCGGTTTCGGTGCCCAGCACCGCAAGATGGGCAAGAGCTTGTATCTGCGCGACGACGTGTTCGCCGAGTGGATCAACAAGGTGGACAGCCTCATTCAGGACGAGCGCGGGTACTCCATCGTCGAACTGATCCTCGACGACTCGATCGACTACACCGATGAGACCTGCGAATACCCCATCGAAGTTGTGCAACTGGTCATCTTCGCAATCCAGATCGCCCTCGGTGAACTGCTTAAGCACCACGGCGCCAAACCTGCCGCAGTGGTGGGCCAGTCCCTCGGCGAGGCCGCCGCGGCCTACTTCGCCGGCGGCCTCTCGCTGGCCGACGCCACCCGGACCATCTGTGCGCGTTCGCATCTCATGGGCGAGGGCGAGGCCATGCTGTTCGGCGAATACATCCGGCTGATGGCGCTGGTCGAGTACTCCGCCGACGAGATCGCAACCGTCTTCTCGGATTTTCCGGGGCTGGAGGTGTGCGTCTACGCCGCCCCGACCCAGACCGTCATCGGCGGCCCGCCCGCCCAGGTCGACGCGATCATCGAGCGTTGCGAACAGGAGGGCAAGTTCGCCCGCAAGTTCGCGACCAAGGGCGCCAGCCACACTCAGCAGATGGATCCGCTGCTGGGCGAACTGGCTGCCGAACTGCAGGGCATCGCAGCCCAGCCCTTGAAGATCGGCTACTTCTCCACCGTGCACGAGGGCAACTACATCCGCCCCGGCGAGGTGATCCACGACGTGGACTACTGGAAGAAGGGCCTGCGGCACAGCGTCTACTTCACCCACGGCATCCGTAACGCCGTGGACAACGGCCACACCACCTTCGTCGAGCTGGCGCCGAACCCGGTGGCGCTCATGCAGGTCGGCCTGACCACCGCGACGGCCGGATTGCATGACGGACAACTGATTCCGACGTTGGCCCGGAAGCAGGACGAGGCCGACGCGATGGTCGCCGCCATGGCGCAGCTTTACGTCTACGGCCATGACCTGGATTTCCGGACGCTGTTCACCCCGGCGTCCGGGCCGGGGTCGTCTCGCGCCTCCGGCGCGGCGGACTACGCCGATATTCCGCCGACGAGGTTCAAGCGCAAGGAGCACTGGCTCAATGCGCGCTTCTCCGCCGACGGCTCTTCGCTGATCCCCGGTACGCACGTCGGCATGCCGGACGGCCGGCACGTCTGGGAATATGCCGGGGGTAGCCCGACCGATCTGGCTGCACTGGTGAAAGCCGCTGCGGCCCAGGTGCTTCCGGATGCGACCTTGACGGCGTCCGAGCAGCGCGCCGTTCCGGGCGAGGGCGCGCGACTGGTGACCACGCTGACGCGGCACCCCGGTGGGGCGTCGGTGCAGGTGCACGCCCGCATGGATAACGGGGCTGAGTCGTCCTTCTGCCTCGTCTACGACGCCATCGTGACGCGCTCGGGGACACAGTCGGTGTTGCCGGCGGCGGTCGCGACCGGTGTCGCCGTCGCAGCCGAAACGGTTGCGGTGCAAGCGGAACCGGTTGATGATGCAGCCGTTCTGCACGACAACCTGGCCGCCGGTGCCGGTGTCGGCGCGGCGCTGGGCAAGTGGTCCCCGGACGGACCGGAGACCGTGCACGATCGGCTGGGCCTCATTGTGGGCAGCGCCATGGGCTACGAGCCCGAGGACCTGCCGTGGGAGGTGCCGCTGATCGAACTCGGCCTGGACTCGCTGATGGCGGTGCGGATCAAGAACCGCGTCGAGTACGACTTCGACATGCCGCCGATTCAGCTGACCGCGGTGCGCGATGCCAGCCTCAACGATGTCAAGGCACTCATCACCTACGCCGTGGAACACCGCGACGAGGTGGCAGCGCTGCACGAGCACCAGAAGAATTTGACTCCCGAGGAGATCGCCGCCGAGCAGGCCAAGATCGCCGCCGGCGAGATCCCGGAGGCGCTGGCGCAGAAACTCGCCGCCAAGCACCCGGAAGCGCACGGGGACGTTCCGCCCCCACCCACCAATCCGGCCGGCCCGGATATTCCGCCGCCGCCGACCAATCCGGCCGGCCCGGACATCCCCCCGCCGCCGACCGACCCGTCGGGGCCTGCCGCCAACACCCCGGCCGCGGCCGCCGCCCCTGCCAATTCCGCGGCCAAAGTCCTGACCCAGCAGGCCGTCGTCGACGCGCTGGGCAGCGACGTTCCCCCGCGCGAGGCCGCGGAGCGGGTCACCTTCGCCACTTGGGCGATCGTCACCGGCAAGTCGCCGGGCGGCATCTTCAACCCACTGCCCAAGATCGACGACGACACCGCCGCGAAGATCGCGGCGCGGCTCACCGAACGCTGCGAGGGCACCATCACCATCGAGGACGTCCGGGCCGCGACGACCATTGAGGAGCTCGCCACCACGGTCCGCGGGCACCTCGAGGCCGGCGAACTGGACGGGTTCGTGCGCACCCTGCGGGCCAAGAAGGACGGCACCGACCGTGTCCCGGTGTTCGTATTCCATCCGGCCGGCGGGTCGACGGTGGTCTACGAGCCGCTGCTCAAGCGACTCCCCGAGGACACCCCGATGTACGGCCTCGAACGCGTCGAGGGCTCCATCGAGGAACGCGCCGCGGAGTACGTGCCCAAGCTGCTGGAGATGGGTGGCGACGGCCCGTTCATCCTGGCCGGCTGGTCGCTGGGTGGGGTGCTGGCCTACGCCTGCGCGATCGGCCTGCGTAAGGCCGGCGCCGACGTGGAGTTCGTCGGACTGATCGACACCGTCCGCGCCGGCGAGGAGATCCCCCAGACCTCCGCGGAGATCCGGGCCCGCTGGGACCGCTACGCGCTGTTCGCACAGCGGACCTTCAACGTCGAGATCCCGGCGATCCCCTACGAGCAACTCGAGGTGCTCGACGACGACGGTCAGGTGCGTTTCGTCCTCGACGCCGTCCAGCAGAGCGGGGTCAACATCCCCGGCGGCATCATCGAACATCAACGGACGTCGTACCTGGACAACCGCGCCATCGACACCGCCAACATCGAACCCTACGACGGGCACGTCACCCTCTACATGGCTGACCGCTACCACGACGACGCCATCATGTTCGAGCCGCGCTACGGCACCCGCAAGCCCGACGGCGGCTGGGGCGAGTTCGTCGCCGACCTGGAAGTGGTGCCGATCGGGGGCGAGCACATCCAGGTCATCGACGAGCCGTACATTTCCAAAGTCGGCGCTCATATGAGCGAGGCGATCAATCGGATCCAGAGTGAAGCGATCAATCGCATCCAGAGCGAAGCGACGCATCAAGCATCAGCCCAGAGCGATCAGTAGTAAGCAGGGGACGTGACCAACAAGACCACCGCCGAATTGCTGGCCGAGCTCCGCGAGAAGCTGGAGCTCGCGAAGGAGCCCGGCGGTGACGCTGCCGCGGCCAAACGTGACAAGAGGGGCATCCCCAGCGCCCGGGCCCGGATCTACGAACTGCTCGACCCGGGCAGCTTCATGGAGATCGGCGCGCTGGCCCGGACCCCGAGCGATCCGAACGCGCTCTACGGCGACGGCGTGGTCTGCGCCCACGGGACCATCGACGGCCGGCCGGTCGGGGTGTTCTCCCACGATCAGACGGTGTTCGGCGGCTCGGTGGGCGAGATGTTCGGCCGCAAAGTAGCCCGGTTGATGGAGTGGGTCGCGATGGTCGGCTGCCCGATCGTCGGCATCAACGATTCCGGTGGCGCCCGGATCCAGGATGCGGTGACCTCACTGGCCTGGTACGCCGAACTCGGCCGCCGCCATGAACTGCTGTCCGGCATCGTCCCGCAGATCTCGATCATCCTGGGCAAGTGCGCCGGCGGCGCGGTCTATTCGCCGATCCAGACCGACCTGATCGTCGCGGTCCGCGACCAGGGCTACATGTTCGTCACCGGACCCGACGTCATCAAGGATGTCACCGGCGAGGAGGTCAGCCTCGACGAACTCGGTGGCGCCGACTACCAGGCCCGCTACGGCAACGTCCACCAGGTCGTGGACTCCGAGAAGGCCGCCTTCCAGTACGTGCGGGACTTCCTGAACTTCCTGCCGCCCAACACTTTCGACGACGCCCCGGTGATCAACCCCGGACTGGAGCCGGAGATCACCCCGCACGATCTCGAACTCGACAGCATCGTTCCCGACGCCGACAACATGGCCTACGACATGCACGAGATCCTGATCCGGATCTTCGACGACGGCGACTTCCTCGACGTCGCCGCCCAAGCCGGCCAGGCGATCATCACCGGCTTCGCCCGGGTCGACGGACGCCCGGTCGGCGTGATCGCCAACCAGCCGATGCACATGTCCGGCGCAATCGACAACGAGGCGTCCGACAAGGCCGCCCGGTTCGTCCGGTTCTGCGACGCGTTCAACACCCCGCTCGTCTTCGTGGTCGACACCCCGGGCTTCCTGCCCGGCGTGGAGCAGGAAAAGAACGGCATCATCAAGCGCGGTGGCCGGTTCCTCTACGCCGTGGTGGAGGCGGACGTCCCGAAGGTCACGCTGACCATCCGCAAGTCCTACGGCGGGGCGTATGCGGTGATGGGCTCCAAGCAGCTGACCGCCGACCTCAACTTCGCCTGGCCCACCGCCCGCATCGCGGTGATCGGCGCCGATGGTGCGGCGCAGCTTCTGGTCAAACGATTCCCCGACCCGACCGCGCCGGAGGTGCAGAAGATCCGCGCGGACTTCATCGAGGGCTACAACCTCAACATGGCGATCCCCTACATCGCCGCCGAGCGCGGGTTCATCGACGCCGTGATCGAGCCGCACCAGACCCGGCTGCTGCTGCGTAAGTCGATGCGGCTGTTGCGGGAGAAGCAGATTCAGCGCGTCCAGCGCAAGCACGGCCTCATCCCCATCTAATTTCAGGAGACGACGTGACCGATATGACAGAGGCGGCCCGTACTGCGGGTCGCCCGATCGAGCAGTCGGTCGCGGTGTTCATGCTGCACCCGGAGACCTTCGCCGGGAGTATGGCCGCCGGGTACGAGAACCCCTTCGCCGGTTACGTTCTCGGGCGGGGCGGGGTTCTGCCCGCTCCGACCGCGGACACGGTCGCGTCCACGTTCGTGGTGTTCGAACCCAATTTCATCCGGGCGATGTGGGAGCAGGGGATCGCGGTGCGTGGCGCGGATGAGGCCGCCGGGATCTACTGGAATCAGACCGCCGACTTCGGCCGGAAATATCTGTCCGGCGTCGACGGTGTCGACCGGATCGCCGAACTGGGGGAGAAGATCATCGCCGCGACGCCGGCCGACGGGCTGCCGCTCTATGGCGGCTGGCGCGCGATGCCGCTGGCCGACGACGCACCCGCCCGGGCGCTGCAGGTGATGTTCGTGCTCCGTGAGCTTCGCGGCGACGTGCACTTCAACCTGCTGCGCGGATCTGGCATCCATCCGGTCGAAGCGCACATGCTCAACAAGGGGCACGAGTACACCACGATGTTCGGCTGGCCGGAGCCGTATCCCGACGGCGCCGACAAGCGGGAGAACTACGCCCGGGTGGAGGACGCCACCAACGATCGGATGGCCGACATCTTCTCCGCCGCACTGGATCTCGACGAGGCGAACGAATTGGCTCGATTGACCACGGCCGCGTTGGCGTCGCTGAACGCCGCCGTCGGCGGCCAGCGCTGAAAGTCGCCGCCGGCGGGTAAGGGCTGACGATGGCGTTGGCGGACGGCGAGGTCTTCGCCGACTACATCATCCTGCACGTGGTGGGCAGCGGGGGAATGGGCGAGGTGTACCTCGCCGAGCATCCGCGCCTGCCCCGCCATGATGCGCTGAAGGTGCTCGGCACCGATGTCAGTGATGACGAGGAATATCGGCAGCGGTTCAACCAGGAAGCCGAAATGGTGGCCACGCTGCGCCACCCCAATATCGTCACCATCTACGACCGGGGCGACTGCGACGGGCGGTTGTGGATCTCGATGGAGTACGTCGACGGCACCGACGCCGCCCGACTGCTCACCGAGCGTTACCCCGAAGGAATCCCGGCCGCGGATGTGGTGCGGATCGTCACCGCCGTCGCCGAGGCGCTGGACTACGCGCACAACCGTCAACTGCTGCACCGCGACATCAAGCCGGCCAACATCCTGCTGGGTCATCCGGAGTCGGGGGACCAGCCCGCGTCCGGGGGTGCAGCGACGCGGGGAATCGACCGAGTCATGTTGGCGGACTTCGGCGTTGCCCGCTGGGTCGGCCAGACCAGCAACCTGACCGGAACGGACATGACGGTGGGAACCGTCACCTACGCCGCGCCCGAACAGCTCAAAGGCGAGGAGATCGACGGACACGCCGACCAGTACGCGTTGGCCGCCACCGCCTATCACCTGCTCACCGGGTCGGCCCCGTTCGACAACACCAATCCCACCGCGGTCATCAGCGCGCACCTCAGTGCGCCGCCCCCGGCGATCGGCTCGGACAATCCCGACCTGTCCCGCTTCGGTCCGGTCTTCGCCAAGGCCCTGGCCAAGGATCCCGCCCACCGCTACGCCCGCTGCCGCGACTTCGCCGAGGCCATGCAGGACGCGCTGGGTTCGGCGGACGGCGACTCGGTCCGGCGTCGCAGGGCCGGCGCGCCATCACGCCGGAACCGGTGGATCGCTGCCGGGCTGGGGTGCGTGGTCGCCGCCGGCGTCGCCGTCGCGGCCGTCGCCTGGATGCCTCGACATCGGACCGAAGAGGTGCAGACGGCCCCCACCGCCGGGCCGCCGCCCGCGGTCGCGGCCCGGATGGACCTGCCCGTGGTGGTGATCGGAGCCGAATGCGCCGTGCTCGGTGCGGCCGCGGTCGACGAGACCGGGGCGCCGGCATATTGCGCGCGCAGCGCCTCGGAAACCACGGTGTGGTCACTGCAGCCCGGCACACTGCGAACCACGCCCGTCCCGTCGACGCCGGGGGCGCCCGGGTAGTCCTGTCGCGCGGCGGGCTGATCTCCGCAGCGGTGACTCCCTCGCCAAATCGGGACACCCGAGGCGCAGTTGGTCGCTACCATCCATTCACCCCTGTCGGTTCCGGCACGGGGCGTTTCGCGGAGGGTTGGGACACATGGCGGATTCAGCTGCCGAGATCGTCGAGAAACTCGGCGGTGCAGCCAATATCGAGAGCCTCTCGCACTGTGCAACTCGGTTGCGCTTCCAACTGCGGGACGCCTCGGGCGTCAACCAGTCTGCGCTGGAGGGGATCTCCGGCGTGATGGGTGCGGTGCCCCAGGCCGGCGACCGATATCAGGTGGTCATCGGCGGCGGTGTGCAGACGGTCTACAACCAGATCAAGGCACTGCCCGGCATGGGTGGCGGCGCCGCCGCAGCCGATGCAGACGCCATCAAGGCCGCAGCCCGGGCGAAGGGACCGCGCGGCAAGTTCGCCTGGCTGGACTCCTTCTTCGAGTTCCTGTCCGACTCGTTCCGCCCGATTCTCGGTGCGCTGCTCGGTGCTTCGCTGTTCATCACGTTCATGGCCCTGATGAGCACGCTCAAGGTCATCCCGAACTGGGCTGACCCGCGCACCGAGCTGTCGCCGTCCTGGCAGTTCGTCAACCTCCTCTGGCAGAGCGTGTTCGTCTTCCTGCCGCTGATGGTGGCCTACAACGCCTCAAAGAAGTTAGGTGCCGATCCTTGGGTGGGCTTCGCGATCATGGCCGTGGTCATGCTGCCCGGCTTCGCCGCCCTCAAAGACGTCGCCTCACCGCAGAACGTGTTCGGTTCGACCGTCGACGTGGTGAAGATCTTCGGGCTGCCGCTGACGATCTTCAATTACAGCTCCCAGGTGTTCCCGCCCCTGCTGATGGCCGCCGTGCTGGGCGTGCTCTACAAGTTCCTCAAGCGGGTTATCCCGGACAACGTGCAGTTGATCTTCGTGCCGTTCCTGTCGATGCTGATCATGATGCCGCTCACGGCATTCCTGATCGGCCCCCTGGGCGTTTACGCCGGCGCCGGTTTGGCGAACGTCCTGAAGTCCATCAACGACTTCTCGCCGTTCATCTTCGCCGTGCTCGTCCCGCTGGCTTACCCGTTCATGGTGCCCCTGGGCCTGCACTGGCCGATCAACGCGATCATGCTGCTCAACATCCAGACCCTGGGCTACGACTACATCCAGGGCCCGATGGGCGCCTGGAACTTCTCCTGCTTCGGGGCCACCGCCGGCGTGCTGTTCCTGGCCTGGCGTGAGCGCGACAAGGCCATGAAGCAGACCGCTACCGGCGCGCTGGCCGCCGGTCTGCTCGGCGGCATCTCGGAGCCGTCGCTCTACGGTATTCACCTGCGATTCAAGCGGATCTACCCGCGCATGCTGGTCGGCTGCCTCGTCGGCGGCCTGATCATCGGTATCGGCGGAGGCGTGACGACCAAGGCCTTCGTGTTCACCTCGCTGCTGACCATCCCCGCGTTCAGCAACATGGGCCTGTACGCCGCGGCGGTTCTCGCGGCGTTCTTCACCTCGATGATTCTGGTGATCGTGTCGGGCTACCGCACGCCGGAGCAGGCCGCCGAAGCCGCGGCCGCCGGTGTCTCGGTGGCGGACCTGGAGAGCCCGATGGCCAAGGCCAGCGGCGCCACCCTGGCGGCCGCCGCGGCCACCAAGGCCGTCGGCGACGCCGGCCTGGAGGCGAACGTCGTCTCGCCGCTGGACGGCACGGTCGTCGCGTTGAGTGACGTGCCGGACCCGGTGTTCGGCAAGGGCATCATGGGCCCGGGCGTGGCCATCGAGCCGTCGGGTGACACCGCCTACGCGCCCGGTTCGGGTGTGGTGGTCGCCGCCCAGCCCACCGGACATGCCTTCGGCCTGGCTCTCGACAACGGCGTGGAGGTGCTGATCCACATCGGCATCGACACCGTGAAGATGAAGGGCGAGGGGTTCACCGTGCATGTCGCCAAGGGCGATCGGGTGACCGCCGGAACCCCGTTGGTGACCTTCGACCGAGCGGCGATCGAAGCGGCCGGCTATCCGTTGATCACCCCGATCGTCATCCTCAACGCGAAGAAGTTCGGCGGCGTCGAGATGGCGGCGACAGGCCAGGTTCGTGCCGGCGATCCGTTGGTGGTACTCACCCCGGCGCCGCAGCCGATCGAAGCCGGGCTGTAACGGTCACCCAGAGGTAGTACAAGGCCCGCGTGGCCGGCGAGCTTGGGACTATTCCGCGTGTAGTTCCCACAGCCTGTCGAGCACGAGTTCGAGTGCGAAGGCGAATTCCTCCTCGATGGACGTGGTCCGCCAACGGGCTTCGGCGACGGCTGCCGTCGCCGGAAACTCCGTGAGATCCAGCCGGTGGACAGATGTCGCCATCGTGCGGCGTTCGCGTTGTTGGTCGGCGCGCTCACCGCCGAGCTGGATGACGAACCCCAGAACAAGGTGAGCGATCATGGCGCCGGATCTGGCGGCCAACGGCACCGGAAAACCGTTCTCCAGCATGATGGCCAGCCACCGCTCCCGCACCACCGCGGCGTTCGTGCCGATCGGCGCGTGGTGGGCTATCTGCAGCGAGACGTTGCGGTGTCGTCCCATCACCTCGAAGAGGTTCTCGGTGAACCGCTGGGATGCGGCCCGCCAGGGGGTACCCCGGTATGCCGCCGGATCGACGTTGACGTGGCCGAACATCCGATCGATCACGGCACCGATCAGCCCCGCACGTGTGGGAAAGTGCCGGTAGAGCGTCGAGGTACTCGATCCGAGGTGTTCGGCGAGGGAGCGCATCGTCACCTCATCGGCGCCGTGCTCGTCGATGAGGCGCATCGCGGCGTCGACGATGCGAGCGGTGTCCATCCGCGGCCGGCCGGGGTGGCGCCGGCCGGCGGTTCCGCCGGGCTCCGCAGTGTGCATGGCTCCGCCGTGCTCCGCTGTGTGCATGGCTCCGCCGGGCTCCGCAGTCTCCATAACGGAATTATCCCGGTGACGGCACGTCCGGTGCCGGCTCAACCCGCATTCAGGCAGGCATACTCCATCCGGCTGAGGGCATTGCCGAACTCGATGCCGATCCCGGCGTAGTCCCGGGCGGTTGCCGGATCGTCGGGTTTGGCGCGATACCGCGGGACCAGATCGGCAAGCCGGCCGGCCCGGTCGGCGGCGATCTTCGCCTGGTCGGCAAGATCCTCCTGGGAGATCCTGCCGGCATAGTCGCTTATCCGTCCGGCCCACTGACGGTACTCGTCCACGCTGGCCGGACTCGAATCCTTTTGTCCTGCAGATGCTTTCATCTGGTCGCGGAAACGGTTGCTGTCCGTGATCAGCGCGTGCACGGTGTCGCAGTCCGGCGATGTCCGGTGCGACGACCGGTACAGCAACACGCCGGCCACGACCGCGATGACCGCGAGCGCGGCGGCCCCGGCTGCCAACAGCTTGCGCCGCGGTGTCATCTCAGGCCTTGATCCGGATCTTGCCCGGCTTCCACAGCCCGCTGCGGGTGGCGGTGCCCAGTTCCAGTTGCGCCGGCGTCGCCTCGACGATGGTGTCGAACTTACGCAGCGAACCCCAGTCCCGGCCCCAGTCGTG
The DNA here is from genome assembly GCA_903877095.1 of uncultured Actinomycetes bacterium. Classification (GTDB taxonomy): domain Bacteria; phylum Actinomycetota; class Actinomycetes; order Mycobacteriales; family Mycobacteriaceae; genus Mycobacterium. The sequence continues at coordinate 33,948 of CAIRCP010000173.1, forward strand.
GGACAGGTAGGTGGCCATCACGTGCGCGCGCAGCAGTAGGTCGCTGATGCCCAGCAGGCCGCCGTTGCGGCCGTCCTCCCAGGTGTCGGTGTCCTGTTTCTTGGCCAGATAGTCCGGGGTGATGCGGAATTTCGGCACCTGCGTCACGCCGTTGGAATGCAGCATCGGCTGCTGGCACGGGAAGGCCAGGCCAACCGCCCAGTCCATCAGCACCGGGTCGGTGGAGCCGACGTACTCCTGCACGGTGCGCAACTGCGGCACCCGCGGGGGGGTGACGGCGACCCAGTCGCCGATCGACAGCGACTTGTCTTGGGCGACAATGCGAACCGCGGTCGAATCGGCCGGGATCATCGACCGCGGGTAGCGCAGATTCCGCCACGACGGCGCTGGACCGAGGTCGAAGGGCTCCACCCGACCGGCGGCCACCGGCGCCCCGTCCGGGCCGGGCCGGCCGTACTCCAACTCGACGGCCTGGCCGTCGGTGTGGTTGTTCAGGATGCTGTTGCCGGCGATGGTCCCGGCGGCGGTCACCACGACCAGCGGATGCCCGTCGTCGTTCGGCGGCAACTGGTACCAGCCGGAGGTCAGCGCGCTCTCCTGCTGGGCGCTGTCGGTGTAGCTGCCCGCCAACGGCACCCGCGCCGGGTCGAGCTGATAGGGCAGTGGAACGGTGGAGCCGTTGACGCCCGGTGTGGACAGCTTGAACGGGCCTTCCCAGTCGTGGTCGATACCCGGCGTCGGATTGTTGACCCGAATCGCCTCGGCCACAATCTTTTCCGGAACGCCGTTGGCGGTGAAGCCGATCGGCTTGGCGCCGCCCAGCGGACCCAGGCTTCCGTAATCGCCCGGAAGCGGGGTCAGGAAGCCCGCGTTGGTATCGGGTTCGACGAGCACGTCGTCGGCCAGACCGCACCCGCCGGCCAGGGCCTTCACGTTCGAATAACCGTTGGAGAACGTCGGGTACTGGCGGATGATGCCGGCTGTCATCGACGCCATGTTCACCACCACCAGGAACCCGGCGGCCAGCGGTATCGGGGCGGCGGTGAGCACCCGGGTCAGCCGGCCCTCACCGTTGCGGCGGACGGTGACGTGCAGCCACGCGGTGTAGATCGCCGACAGCGCGAACAAGCCCAAAAAGATTGCGGCGACGCTGATCCCGGCGATCCGCGGCATGGTGCTGTTGAACGGGACCCCATAGCTGGAGACGTACCACCAGCCGTTGGTGGTGGCGAAGGTCAGGGCGAGCAGGAACAGCACGGCGGTGACGACCGCCATCCGGTTGCGCGACCATCGCAGCACGCTGGGTGAGACCAGCACCGTCGCCAAAGCGGCCATCGCCGCACCGAAGGCCGCGAACAAGCCGAAGTGGTGCACCCACTTGGTCGGGGTGAACATCAGGCAGAAGATCGTCGCGAAGATGACGCCCATCAGCCGCCAGGCCGGGCCGCGGGCTACGCCGGGAACCCGCTTGCGGCGCAACATGACGAACATCGCGATGAACAGCGACAGCGCGGTGATCAGGAAGCCGAACCGCCGCGACAGCGACCCGTCCACCGTCGGGAGGATGAGGTAGAAGTAGCGCAGGTTCTCGGTGTACCACGGCTGGCTGGGCCCGATCGCGGTACGGACTCGGGTGGCCTCCAACACGTTCGCCAGCGTCTGGTCGGCGAAGATCACCGTGAGGATCACCGTGCCGGCGGCGAGCAGCGGTGCGATCAGCGGCCACGTGCCCACAGTCGTCCGGCGGCGCATCACGATTCGCAGAATGGGCCGGCCGCCGGCGAGCAGAGCCGCGACCGCGATCAAGCCGGTCGGCTGGATGCCGAGGGTGACCGACGCGGTGATGATGGCCAGGGCCGCCGGGGTGAGCCGTCCGGAACTGATCGCGCGTTCGATCAGCACGTAGGTGACCAGCGCGCCGGTGGTGATCTGCCCCTCCGGGCGCAGGCCGTTGTCGAACGGCATCCACGCCGCGAGCAGCACCAGGCCGGCAGCCCACAGCGCCGCGCGGCTGCCCGCCACCGCCGGACCGAGCCGGGGCAGCACCTCGCGGGACAGCAACAGCCAGCAGATCATGGCGCACAACAGATCCGGCAGCCGCACCCACAGGCTGGCGGTGCTGACGTGCGTCATCAGCGCCAGCACGTTGTAGTACCAGCCGAACGGGTCCTCGGGCACGCCGAACCAGCGGAAGTAGTTCGACATGTAGCCGGCGCGCTCGGCGACCCGGGCCATCCCGAGGATGTAGCCGTCGTCGGAGGAGTTGGCGCCGATCACGTACCAGACACCGAATGCCGTCACGACAAAGGCGTCCACGATGGTGAAGGTGCGCCAGCGTTGCGGGATCAGCCGGAGCATGCGGCGGCCGTCGAGGCGGTCCAACCGCCATAGCGCAGCGACCGCGACGATGGTTGCCGCGATGGCCAGCAGCATGGCGGCCAGCTTCACCGCGGTGGGCCGGGAGGTGAACCGGGTGTCGATGGTCGCCGAGACGCTGAGCCCCGCCGGAGCCGGTCCGGTGAGATCGGTGAACACGCCCACGATGGCCGGGCGCAGATTCGGGTCGTTGAACCCGGTGCGCCAGTAGTCGTAACCGTTCTGCGGCGAGTCCTCGTCGAGTTCCTCGATGGTGGTGTCGGGCGGTACCCCGATGAAGCTTGCGTACGTTCCCTTCTCCGTCGAGATGATCTCGATGCGCTGGCAGCCCTCGGCCTGAACCTGCGCGCGCGGCACACTGGCCACCACCACGTTGCGGTCGGTGACGTTGACCCGTTGCGCATCGACGGTGACGAACAGGGAATTCAGCGACGCGTCCTTGGACTTCTGCGGAGCCAGCCCGAGCACGAGGCCGCCCTTGGCCGGCATGGACCGGATCACCTCGCACGGCACGGTCGCGGTCATCGACACCGGAGTCTGCGAAATCAGCGGCGCAGTAACGTTGTTGAGCTGTCCGCCCTGCGGCCAGTTCAGCGTGGCGGTGGTCTGAACAACAGGCAGCAGCGGGGTGAGGATCGCCATCACGAAACCCAGCAGCCCCGCGACAATGGCTACCCAGCGGGTGATCTTCACCTCGGGGGCGGCCGCGCGGGCGGACGCGGCGAGAGTCTGTGTCATGGGCACCTCATCTCAGGGGAGCGCCCTGATCGGTCCGTTGCGGACCCACCCGAACACCCGGGTGGAGCCTTCGTCGACGACGGCGTTGGGGGCCTGCGACTCGGGCACGACCCGGATGTACCGCTCGATGGCGCCCCAGTCGCGGTGCCAGTCGTCGTTGAGGTAGGTCGGCACCGTCGAGGTGCTCAGCAGCGCCTGGATGAACAGGAACGGGCCGCCGGACCGGGCCGACTGCCACAAATTCGACGAGATCACCACCTGTTTGAGGTTCGGCAGGATGCGGTACTTGGGCGCCTCGGCGATGCCGAGGTGTTCGGCGAACGGCCGCTGGCAGGGGAAGTGGGCGGCACTGGCGATGTCCATCAGCACCGGTGTCTCGCTGCCGAGGAACGCGTTCGCGGTCTGCAGGACCGGCATCCGGGGCGGGGTGAAGCCGAACCACTGCTCGTTGGACAGGTTCGGGTCGTCGGCGACGATCCGCACCACGTTGGCCTCCGCCGGCGCGTCCTTAAGCGGGAAACGCAGGTTGCGCCAGGCCAATTGCTCCTGGGTGTCGATCGGGTAGACCTTCTCCAGCGCCTTGAAGGTTCCGTCGGGTTGGCTCACACCCCACTGCAGTTTCAGCGACTGGCCGTAGTGGAACTCACCCTCGGCGTCGTAGTACCAGATCGCGCCTGCGGCGGAGACCACCACCAGGGGCTGGTCCGCGCTGCGCTGGGGCAACGCGTACCACGCCGAGGTGGCCTTGGCGGCCAGGCTGTTCTGCTTGTAGCTGCCCATCACCGGTGTGGTCTTGGGGTCAAGACCGAAGGGCAGGAACACCTTTGACCCGTTGACCCCGACCGGGCCGTAGCCGCCGCCGGTTCCGCCGGAGAAACCGATGCCCCAGTTCGCCTTGTTAGGCGAACCGTCGGAGTTGACGGTTCCGGGGTTGGCGATGAACGGCGCGACGGGGTCGAGGTTGTCGTTGACGCCGTTGGGGTTGAAGCCCACCGGGTCCGTCCCGCCCAGCGGCCCGTACTTGCCCCAGGTCTGGCCGGGCGCGGGCGTGAGCATGCCGGCGTTGGGATCGGGCTCCACCAGAACCTCGTCGGCCATGGCGCAACTGTTCTTCGACAGCCCTGAGGCCAACGCCGAGAGGTTCGCCTTGCCGTTGGTGTAGGCCGGGTAGCGCTGGATGAATCCCTTCGTCATCGATCCGACCGACAAGACCACCATGATCAGCGACACCGCGAGCAGCGGAGTGGCCGCGAGCAGGCGGTTGCGCCGGGTGTCGGCCACCTCGGTGTGGCCGGCGTAGTCGATGCGGTAGTGCAGCCAGCCCGCGATGACTGCGGTGAGGATGGCCAGCGCGAGGAACATCGATGTCACGTCTTTGTGCAGCAGCACCGGCGGCCGGTCGTACCAGGGCACCCCGTAGTTGCCGACGTAGAACCAGCCGTTGGGTCCGGACGTGGACAGCGCGACGACGAACAGCAGCGCGGTCAGGTACAGGGCGAGATTGCGTCGGCTGTGCAGGCCGACGGTGGCGAACGCGAACGCCGTCACCGCCGCCAGGGCCGCGGCCAGACCGGCGAAGGTACCGAACTGGACGGCCCATTTGGTCGGCGTGAACGTCAGCAGCAGCAGGCCCAGTGCGGTGCTGCCGATCAACCGCCACAGCGGGCCGCGTGCGACTCCGCCGACACGGCCCTTGCGCAGCAGCATTGTCAGCATGGCGAACATGCACAGCAGCATCGCGAGGATGGCGAAGCGGCGGGTCAGCGATGCTTCGGGCTGCTCCTCGACCGTCAGGAAGTAGTACCGCAGGAAGTCCTGATACCACGAGATCGTCGGGCCCACAACGTATTTGATACGGACTGCCTCGGCGACGCCGGCCAGGGTCTGGTCGCGGAACACCACCACGAAGAACACCGACAGCGCCGCGGCCAGGGCCGCCAGCGGGGCCAGCACGCCGTCGGCGGCTCGGCGGCTGCGGATGATCCGGACGACCGTCCGGGCTCCGACCAGTAGCGGCGCGATCGCCATCAGGCCCTGCGGGGCCAGCGTCACGCAGAACACCGCCACCACGATCGCCACCGCGGTGGGCGCGAGCCGCCGGGTCGCGACGGTGCGCTCCACCAGCATCCAGATCAGTAGCACCCCGAAGGCGATCAGCGGCTCGGGGCGCAGCCCGTTGTTGAACGGCAACCAGGCCGCCAGGAACATCGCGCCGCCGGTGGCGACGGCGATCCGGTTGTGATCGAGGCCGCCGCGGGCCGATCCCAGCCGGGGTATCACCTGACGGCTCAGGATCAGCCAACTGCCGATCGCGGCGGCCAGGGCCGGCAACCGCATCCACACCCCGGCCGTGCTGACGGCCGCGAGGTGGGCGAGCACCGTCTGGTACCAGTCGAACGGCGCTTCGCTGGTGCCGAAATAGCGGTAGTAGTTGGCGTTGTAGCCGGCCTGGTCGGCGATCCGGGCGATGGTGAGGTTGTAGCCGTCGTCGGAGGAGATCGCCCCGATCAGGTGCCAGACCAGCAGCGTGCCGATCACCCCGGCGTCGACCACCCAGTGCCGCACCGGGCGTCTTCCCGGGTGCGCGCCGATAATGCGCTGGCGACGGTCCAGAACCGCCAGCGCCGCGATCGATGCGATCACGCACAGCACGCCCGCGACCATGGCGGCCAGTTTCAGCGGCGTCGGGCTGGTGATGAATCGGGTGTCGACGATGATCCGCGCGGACAGGTCCGGCCCCCAGGCCGCCGGCCCCGGGGTGGGCAGTTTCAGGTCGGTGAACACACCGGTCACCTGCGGCTTCTTGTCCGGCGGCAGGGTGCCGGTGGCGCCCGGGATCCCGACGAAGTCCGCTCCCACGCCGCCGGGGTTGGCCCAGACCTTGATGGTGCTGCAGGCGCCGGCGGCCACCGCGGCCCGCGGTGCCACCGCTGCGACGGCGTCCCGGAACACCACCAGAACGGAGTCGGTGTTGGCCCGGACGAACAGGCCGTTGCGGGCGGCGTCGATACCGTTGGCCGGGTTGGTCGACAACGCGACGCCGCCGCCCGGGGGCAGCGTTGCGATGGCGGCACAAGGAATCGAAGCTTCCAGGGCTTGAGGCGCTCCGGAGACCAGGGGTGCGGTGACGTTTCCGACGGTGCCGCCCGGGCCGGGAGCCTGTGGCCACACGACGGTGGCGGTGGTCTGGGTGACGGGCAGTAGCGGCGTCAGTGCGCAGAGCAGGACGCCGGCGAGTCCGGCGAGCACGGCGACCAGACGCGCCAACCGTGCCGAGTCCCGGCCACCCGGCGCGGCGAACCGGCGGGAATCGCTGCGGAGAGTCGGCACGAGGGTCGATGTTAGGCGACCGGAGTCCGGCGTTACGGCACTGCTCGGCCGTTTCGGGCGCTATGTCGGCCGGAGTGGGGCTGGACTCCACCATCCGCTGCGGGTCGCGGTGCCCAGTTCCAGCTTGGCCGGTGCCGCGGCGGGGTAGTAGAGGACGAGTCGCTGCAGCGATCCCCAGTCCCGAAACCAGTCGTCTTTCAGATACGTCGGGACCGTCGTCGCACGGAACAGCAACTCGCTGATCCCCAGCGGTCCGCCGCCGATGTTGTCCATCACCGGCGAGTTGGCGTCGGTGCCGAACCGGTCGGGCAGGATCCGCCAGCGCGGCACTTCGGTGACGCCGTTGGCGTGCCCGAACGGCCGTTGGCAGGGGAACGCCAGGCCGACCAGCCAGTCCAGCAGGACTGGATCGGTGGAGCCGACCACCTGCTGCAGCGTGCGCAGTTTGGGAATCCGCGGCCCGGTGACGGCGATCCAGTGCTGCGGGGCCAGGTCGTCGTCGACGGCGACCACCCGGATCAGCGTCGCCTCGGCCGGAATGGCCTTCAGCGGGGCCCGCAGATTGCGCCAGGCCGGCACCGGGCCGACGTCGGCGAACCCCAGCGAACCGCCGACCTGGCCGGCCGCCGCCTCCTCGTCGGTGGCCCACTGCACGGTCACTTCGTCCTGGTCGAAGCGCCCGGCCGCCGAGATCACCACCAGCGGAGCCGCGTCGTCCCCGAGGCTGTCCCGGGCCGGCAGCCGGTACCAGGCCGATTTCAGTCGCGCCTGCTGCTGCGGGCCCGCTCGCCAACTGCCGAGCACCGCGGTGGTGGCCGGGTCCAATCCGTACGGCAGCGGGGTGCGCGAGCCGTTGACACCGGCGGCCGCTGTGGTGCCGTCGGTGGCGGAACCGGCTGCGGTGGTGCCGGAATCGGCGGCGCCGACGCCGATGAAGTTTCCGCTCGCGGGCGGTTCGATGAGGGTGGAGATGTCGGTCGGGACGCCGTTGGGGGAGAACCCTTCGGCGCTGACCGCGCCCAGTGCCTTTGCGGCCGGAACGTCGACCGGCGTCAGCATCCCAGCGTTCGGATCCGACTCGACCAGGACATCCTCGGCCAGTCCGCAGGTCTTTCCGGTCAGTGCCTGCAGATTGGACCGCCCGACCGACCAGGCGGGGTACTGACCGATCATGCCCAGCGTCAGCGAGGCGACCTCGAAGACCACCAGCAGCCACGCCATCAGGGCCAGGGGCGAGACGGCCAGCCGCGACCACCAGCGCCGGGGCGGGTTGGTATCGGCCCGTCCGGAGAAGTGGATCCAGGCTGCGATGATCAGCGCCGCCACCGTCGTTCCGAGCAGGATGGTCGCGAAGCCCAGCTTGAACGCGGGCATCTGATTCGACCATGGCACACCGAAATTCGAGACGTACCACCAGCCGTTGACGCTGGCGAACGCCCATGCGGTGATGAACAGCACCGCCGCGGCGAACACCCACCGGTTGCGTCGTGACCGCATCACCGCCGGTGCCACCGCGATCGCGGCCAGCGCGCCGACCGACCCGGCCAGACCCGCGAACACCCCGAAGTGGTGAGTCCACTTGGTGGGGGTGAACATGATCGCCACGAACGAGATGACGGTGATTCCGACGATGCGACGGCTCGGCCCGGCCGCCGTGCCCGGGATGTGGCCGCGGCGCAGCATCGTCGCGATCGAAACCGCAAGGGCCACAATCAAAGCCAGCATCGCGAAGCGGCGGGCGATAGAGCCGTCCGGGGTGGCCATCAGCAGCCGCTCGTAGCGGGTGTGCTCGTCGAACCAGCTCAGGCTCGGGCCTACGGCGCGCTTGAGCGCGTTGGCCTGAGCCACCCCGGCGAAGGTCTGGTCCCGGAACATCAGGATGATCGTCACCGTCGCCGCCGCCATGATCGGCGCCAGCAGGGGCAGCAGGCCGAATTGGCGTGAGCGCCGGTGCAGGATCGTGCGCAGCGGCCCGACGGCCACCAGCAGCGCGCCGATCGAGGCGATGCCGGTGGGTCCGGAGAACAGCGTGAGCGCGCCGACGATGCAGGCGATCGCGACCGGCAGCAGCCGACTGGTGGCCACCCCGCGTTCCACCGAGCACCAGGTCAGCAAGATGCCCAGCGCGATGATCGGTTCCGGGCGCAGGCCGTTGTTGAGCGGCAGCCACACCGCCAGGAACATGCCGGCGGCAGTCCACACGGCGGGGCTGCTGGCCTTGACCGGGCGACCCAACCGCGGGATGACCTCCCGGCTGATCAGCCACCAGCAGACGATCGCGATGAGCAGGGTCGGCAGCCGCATCCAGATGCTGGCCGTGGTGACGTGTGCCCACATCGCCAGCAGGTCGTAGTACCAGCCGAACGGCGACTCCGGGGTACCGAACCAGCGGTAGTAGTTGGCCATGTAGCCGGCGTTCTCCGACACCCGCGCCATGGTGAGGATGTAGCCGTCGTCGGAGGTGTTGGCGCCGACGAAGTGCCACCACACCAGGACCGCGACCACCAGTCCGTCCAGCGCGCTCACCGACCACCAGCGGGCCGGCAGCAGGCGTCGATGTCGGGTGCCGTCAGAAGTGTCGAGGATGTGCAGGGCGATCAGCGCGGCGACGGTGGCCAGCAGCCCGATCGCCATCGCCGCCGTCTTCAACGGCGTTGGCGCCAGGCTGTAGCGGCTGTCGATGGTGGCGTTGAAGGTCAGCCCGGGCGGGGCCGGGCCGGACAGGTCGGTGAAGACGCCGACGATCTGGGGGCGGAAGTCGTAGCCGCCGCGTTCGCCTTTCAGCGCCGCGCCGGGGTCGTCGGAATCCTTGCCTTTGGTGAGGCCGACGAACTCCCCGGTCACCTTGTCGGCGTGCGCGGTGAAGGTGAGCTTCTGGCAGGCCGGGCTGAGCACCTGACTCATCGGTGCCACCACTACCGGGGTGTTGCGCACCACGACGACGAGGTCGTTGTTGACGCGTTGAATCAACAAGCCGCGGTCGACGGCCTTCTCGGCCTGTTTGGGCACCGTGGACAACAGGACCGTTTTGCCGGTATCCGGGCCGGTGGTGTCGGCGGTCAGCCCCGCGGCGACCCGGCACGGCACACTCAGCGACATCTCGGTCGGCACGTAACCGATCAGCGGTGCGGTGACGCTGGCCAGGGTTCCGTTCTGCGGCCAGGCCAGTTGAGCGGTGGTCTGTTTGACCGGCAGGAAGGGCGTCAGGATCGCCAGCGCGGTGCCGAGCAGGCCCACGACGAGCGCGACGAGCCGGGCGGTCCGATGGTTCGCCCGGGTCTGCGTCACGGGGGTAGATCGTAATTGCAGGTTCGCGACGAGCGTGCGGGATAGCGCCCTTCATTCAGGCTGCGTCCAGAGTGCGCAGTCGTCGCTAAACCGCGATCTGGGCGCAGCGCCGGTGCACTGGTTCCGATCCCTATCCCGACGGTTTCCGCACCGCCAGCACGAACGGCCCGATTTCCTTGACGCTGAAGTGCGGTCCGGCGAACAGGCCGGCGTCGAGGTCGACGGTGTAGCGCCGCACGTTGGGCTGGTTGGGGTAGACGTCCTCGGCAAGCCGCAGCGTGTAGGTGTTGGTCGAACCCGCGGCCCCGCCCCGGCGCATCAGGAAGACGGTCGGCGGTTGCCACAGCAGCGCGTCGAGGGCTTTCGCGAACTCTCCCGCGCTCTTGATCGATCCCCACGACTCGATGGCGGCGGCGCGTTGGTCGAACTGAGCCAGCGGATTTGCGTAGTGCGACGTCAGCCCCTGGAACCCGAAATACGGGTAATACGACAGGAAGCTGTAGTCGGCCGTCATCACCACGGTCTGGTCGCGCGGCTTGCCGGTGAGTTCCCGGATGGCCTCGTCGACCTGCGGGTAGTACTTCTCCGAACCGGGGGGACGACGGTCGCCGCGCTGGCCGTTGCCGTCGGTGTCGGTGTAGGCCACGGTGATGTCGGGGCGCAGCACGTGCGGGATGTCCTGGCTGAACCCGATGGCGCCGATCAGCCCGACCGCCACCGCGGCCGGGATGATCCTGGGATTCCATCGCTGAGCTGCGGCCCGACTCACGTCGATGAATCCGAAAACGCCTGCGGCACTGAGCAATACCGTCAACGTCGGCTGCAGACGGAACGATAGCAGCGTGGTGCCCAGCAATGTGGTGAGCATGGACAGCAGCGACCAGGCGTACAGCGCGACGACGCCGATCGCGAGGGCTGCGGCGCGGGTCGACGTACGCAGACGCCAGGCCAGCCACACCGTGCCGAGCATGCACAGTGCACCCAGCAGGGAGAACTGCAGCATCGGGAAGTTCAGGACGGCGCCGTCCCCGGGCAGGTAGTGCTGCGCGACGCCAGCTTTGGACTTCGGGCTGTGCGCCGCGCGCAGCAGGTACGGCAGCCAGGTGACCGCGGCCAGCGCAGCCGCGATCACGGCGGCCAGCGCGACCCGCAGCAGCGGACCGACGCTGCGCCCGATGACGGCGGCGACCAGCGCCATGATCGCCACCGTGAAGGCCGTGTAGCCGAACAGCAGCGTGTACGACGTCGCGGCGAACCCCAGGAACACCCCGACCCCGGCGATCGCCGCCCACCCCGAATACCCTCGCCTACCCCCGCCGCGCAGCCCCGACCAGGCCAGCACCAGCACCGGCGGGATCAGCATGGTGATGACGGCGCTATAGGGCTCCGGTGAGCTGTAGGCCAGCGTGACGGCGGTGGTGGCCGCGGTGACCGCCAGCGCATACTCGAACCGGATCAGCTGCGACCACAGCACGAACGCCAGCGCCACGGCGATCGCGATCGACGTGATCGCCCACGGCTTGAACATCTCCCAGGCCGAAGTGCCGGTCAGCGCGGCGGCCCGCCCCCCGATCCAGAACCATGCCGGCGGGTAGAACGGCGGCATGCCCGCGTAGGTCATGTCGCGCAGCACCGGGCTGTCGGTGAGCCGGGTGAGGTACTCGGTGCGGAACTGCTGGTCCACCGAGATTCCGAACAAGTAGAGCTTGGTGGCGCCCAGGGGCATGCCGAGCGTGACGACCGCGAAACCCGACAGCAGCGTCACTCCGCCCAGACGCGCCAACCACCGGTGCCCCCGCCGCCAGGCCCACCCCGCCGCCACCAGCCCCAGCAGGCAGCCCACCTGACCGACCGTGGTCAAGGCGTGCAACTGATTCGACGACGGGAAGGCCGGCCACTCGACCCGCGAGATCGCCGTCAGCGCGACCACTGAGACGGCGACGGCGATAACGACGGCCGCGACCATCTGGCCGCCGGTGGCCACGGCGATACGCACGTGACTGGCCACCACCCGAGTCGCTTCGCTCCTGCCCACCGGGCCCCTAGATCGGCAGCTTGCGGAAAATGGAGCGCGGGATGTGCCGCAGCACCATCATCACGTAGCGGAATGCGCCTGGCGCCCAGACCAATTCCTTGCCCTTGGCCGAGGCGGTCACGGCCAGCTCAGCGACATACTCCTTGTCGACGGTCAGCGGGGCCTCTTTCACGTGGGCGCTCATCCTGGTCCGCACCTGCCCCGGCCGGATCACCAGAACGTTGACTCCGTACTCCCGAAGCGCCTCACCCAGGCCGAGGTAGAAGCCGTCCAGGCCGGCCTTGGTGGAGCCGTAGACGAAGTTCGAGCGCCGCACCCGCTCCCCGGCCGCCGAACTCATCGCGATGATCCGGCCGTAACCCTGCTCGCGCATCTTCTCGCCGAGCAGCACGCCGACCGAAACCGCAGCGGTGTAGTTGATTTCAGCGATCTGCACGGCCTTGCGCTGATCCTGCCAGAGCTCCTCGGCGTCGCCGAGCAACCCGAACGCGACGATCGCCACGTCGACATCGCCGTCGGAGAAGCACTCGTCGATCACCGCCGGATGGCTGGCGGTGTCCAGCGCGTCGAAGTCCACCAGTGTCACCGACTTGGCGCCGGCCTTCGTCATCTGCGCGACGGCCGCCTCACGGCCGGGATCGTTCGGCAGGGCGGCCAGCACGATCCGCGCCGGCGCGTCACGCAGGTAGCGCTCACAGATCGCCAGACCGATCTCCGAGGTGCCGCCGAGCAGCAGGATGGTTTGGGGATTTCCCACGGCATCAAGCACCATTTAGAGCAGCTCCAAACGTCGGGCCATGTCCGAGGCGAACACCGCGTTGGGGTCGACCCTGCGGCGCACGGCGATCCACTCGTCGATGCGCGGATACATGGCGTGGAAGGTCTCGGCGCTGGTGCGCGAGTCCTTGGCGGTATAGAGCCGGCCGCCGAACTGCAGCACCCGGCGGTCCAACTCGTTGACGAAATCGTTGAGGCCTGCCTTGATCGGGAAGTCCACGCAGACGTTCCAGCCCGGGATCGGAAAGCTCAGCGGCGCTTGGTTTCCCGGGCCGAACAGCTTGAACACGTTGAGGAACGTGTAATGCCCGGAGGCCTGAATGTCGACGATGATGGCCTTGAATTCCTCGACCGCCTCGGTGGGGACCACGAACTGGTATTGCAGGAATCCGGCCGGCCCGTAGGCACGGTTCCACTCCCCGAACATGTCGAGCGGGTGATAGAACTGCGTCAGGTTCTGGACCTTGTTGCGGTAGGTGCCGGACTTGCGGTACCACAACTCGCCGATCGGGCCGAAGGTGTACTTGTTGGCCAGCCCGTTGGGGAAGATGTCGGGGAACGTGAGCAGTTGCGGCGCATCGAATTTCAGCGGATTCTTCTGCAGCTTCTCCGGCAACTGATCCAGCCGGGCCAGCGAGCCGCGGGATATCGCGGCGCGGCCAAGCTTCGGCGGCGCGCTGATCGCGTCGAACCACGCGCTGGAGTAGGTGTAGTTCGCTTCGCTGCCGTCGCTGTGGATCGCGATGGTCTCATCGAGGCCGCGGGTCACGTCGCCGTCGGCGATGAAGTACGCCGTCTCCGTTGGCGTCATCTCGATGGTGGCCCGCATGATGATCCCGGTCAGCCCGTTGCCGCCGACGGTCGCCCAGAACAGATCGGCATCCGGGCCGTCCGGGGTGATGGTGCGCACCTGCCCGTCGGCGGTGAGCAGATCCATCGAGCGGACGTGATTGCCGAAGCTGCCGGCGCTGTGATGGTTCTTGCCGTGGATATCGCAGCCGATCGCGCCGCCGACGGTGACCTGGCGGGTGCCCGGCAGTACCGGGACCCACAGGCCGGCCGGCAGGGCGGCCTTCATCAACTGGTCCAGGCTCACCCCGCCGTCGACGTCGACCAGGCGTGTCGCGGCGTCGATGGAATGGATCTTGCGTAGCGCGGGCATGTCGATGACCAGCCCACCGCCGTTCTGCGCGTTGTCGCCGTAGGAGCGGCCAAGGCCCCGGGCGAGCACCCCGCGGTGCCGTCCCTGGGCGGCCTGCTCGGCAGCCCTGGTGACCGCCCGGATGATCTCCTCTGGGTCCGGGGTCGAGAGGACTTCGGCGACGCTGGGCGCGGTGCGTCCCCAGCCGGTCAGCCGCTGTTGGGTTCTGGTTGCGGACATCGTGACGAGGCTACCGGCTATGGGTGCCGGAAGATCCACACCCGCTGGACGATGAAGTTGATCACCGTCGCGGTGCCCTGCGCGCCGATGAACGCAATCAGCTTCGCCTGCCCGTTGCCCTCCAGCGCGTTGAACACGACGTGGAACAGACCGACCTGGACGACGAACGTCAGCGCGTAAAGCACCATCACCTTGATGAACCGGGATCTGCTCGGCGCTGCGCCGAACGTCCAGCGGCGGTTGATCAAATAGGCCGTCAGGGTGCCCGCGACGAAGCTGAGCGCCTTGGCAAGGTCCACCTGAACCCCGAACGCCTCGCTGAGGATCTTCAGCAAGCCGAAGTCCACGATCGCCGAAAATCCGCCGGTGAGCACGAAGCGCAGCAGCTGAGTCTTCAGGCTCTGCAGCGGTGGAGGCGCAATTTCGGACATCGCGGGGAAGCTTACGGCCCCGGCCGTGCACGATAGACCGATGCGGGATCTGCTGGATTCGTGGACTGCCTTGATCACTCGGCACAGCCGCGACGGCGAGGCTGTCGAGACCGGCCGCGCATTATTGGACTCCTGGGCCGAGCCGCAACGGCGGTATCATTCCCTCGCGCACCTGCGCGACGTTCTCACCGGCGTCGAGGAACTGGCCGACCTCGCCGACGACGCCGACGCCGTGCGGCTGGCCGCCTGGTACCACGACTGCGTCTACAACGGCCGACCCGACGACGAGGAACGCAGCGCTCAACGCGCCGAACAGGATCTGTCCCGCCTCGGCGTCACACCCCAGTTGGTCGACGAGGTGGCGCGGCTGGTGCGTACGACGGTCAGACACGATCCGGCCCCCGGCGACCACAACGCCGAGGTGCTTTCCGACGCCGACCTCGCCGCGTTGGCACTGCCCACGGAGGACTACCGGCGCAACACGGTGTCGATTCGCGCCGAGTACGCCCACATCCCCGACGACGTGTTCTGCAAGGGCCGCCGGCAGGTTCTCCTTGCGCTGCTGGAGGGACCGGGCGTGTTCCGCACCGAGCCGGGCCGGCAGCGCTGGGAGGCCGCAGCGCAGCGCAACCTGCGCGCCGAACTTGCCGACCTCACTGACTGACGCAACAGCAAAGGGCCGTTCGGCCCTTGCATGTCGGCGATGGGATGGCACGATGTGGCCCATGGCGATCGAACAGGGCCCGATTTCGGTTCTCGACGACAGCGAGGCGTGGAACCTGCTGTCCAGCGTCGCGCTGGGCCGGCTGGTGACCTCGTTCGGCGGTCAGCTGGAGATATTCCCAGTCAACTTCGTCGTCGAGGACCGGTCGGTGTTGTTCCGCACCGCGGAGGGCACCAAGTTGTTCACCACGGTGATGAACGACAGGGTGCTCTTCGAGGCCGACGATCACACCGCCGATGAGGGCTGGAGTGTGATCCTGCGCGGCACCGCCCGGATGCTCACCGGTGCCGACGAGATTCACCGGGCCGAGCAGTCCGGACTCATGCCGTGGGTTCCGACCGAGAAGCTTCGTTTCGTGCGGGTGACGCCGAGCGAGATCAGCGCCCGTCACTTCCGGTTCGGCGAAGCACACGATCAAGGCAACGTGCCGGGCTGAAACCTGCAGCGGCACAGACGAAGGCGCCCGGGCCGCGATGGCCCGGGCGCCTGTCGTTTACGCGGTCAGACCGTCACCCGCCGGCGCCCCGGTGTCCACGGGTGTGCCCGCCGCCGCCGCCGTTGTCGTTGTCGTTGTCGCCAGCGTGGTTGGCCGTGGCCCTGGCGGAGATTCCGCCGCCGGCCGGAGCCGGAGCCTCCGCCGGGGGAGCATCGGCGACCGGAGCCTCAGCCGGGGGAGCATCCACGACCGGGGCCGAAACTGCAGCTGCGGGAGCCGGAGCTGACACCGTCGCCGCAACCGGCTCCGGAAGCGGCGTGACGTTGGGCACCAGGATGCCGAATAACGGCTTCTCCGACTGCGCCTTGACCGCGTCGGTGAACGCGGTCATGGCATCCTCACGCGCCTGGGCGGACTCTTCCTCCGAAAGCGCCGGGTTGTTGAACCACGCGAACGGGGTCGGCTTGGCCGGCGTGCCCTGGCCGAAGGTCCGATCGTAGGCCTTGTAGTTGGCCTCCGCGTAGGTCTGACCCTCAAAGGAAAGCGGATTGACGGTGTCGAGCTTGGCTGGGGTGATGACGTCGTCGTAGGCGGTGTTGACCATGATCCGCAGCGGCGCGGTGAGGATATCCGCCTCCGGCGTACCCAGCAGGTACGGGCTGTTGATGGCCTTTAACAACGGATTGATCAGCGTTGACGCCACATACATCGGGTATGTCAGCGGAAGCGTTGAGTTGGCCCCGAGCATGAGGAAGTTCCCGGGGAAATCGGCCGGCACGGATCCCTGGAGGGCCGGAAGAACCTGAGCGACACCCAGCCCCCCCCAACCACTGCAGGACTTCCCGCACTGATCGACGCTTGGCAAGACAACGGCAACAGGCGTACCCCCGTCGCCACCGCTGGGATTGTAGAGAGTCCCGGTGATGCCCCCGAGCACCTTGACCAAGGCTTCGAGCTGCGCGGCGGGGTCCTCGGCCATGAGCACGGCCAGCCCGTCCTGGATCAGGCTGGGCGGGGGCAGTGTTGCCATCAGCGAATTGGCAACCGCCAGCGGGCTGGCGGTGATGGGGAAGTCGGCCGCCGGGTTATACGCCCAGGTGACGTCGGTGGTGTAGTTGTAGACCTTGGCGCCGTCGACGAACTTGCCGCCGACCTGTCCGAGCGCGGGGAGAGCGGGGTTCAGGCCGAGCGCCGTGGCGATATCGGGGAATCGCGCGACCAGGCCGCCGTCGGGACGAAGCAAGTTGTTGACATAGATCGACGAGATCTGGGTCAGGCCGCCGTTGGCGCCCGTGTAATTGGCTAGCGGCTCGAATCCGGTGCGGGTGTTGCCCCTGGCGCTTTCGGTCAAGGCCTGGACCGCGTCGACAGCGCCGATGGAGCCGATGTCGACCGACAGCATGAACGCCGTCCGGCAGGCAGCCGACTTCGTGTCTTTGCAGGGGGCGCCACTGGGGATATCGCCCTTCGCTGTGAACGGGAGGGCGTTGACCAGGTCGTAGATGCCCTTCGCGGTGGCGGCGCCACCGGTGAGGTTGTAGGCCGGGAGGAGGCCTTCTGCGAGAACAACCGGGTTCATTCCTGCGGCGTTGGCCAGATTGACCGCCAGATCGGCCAGCGGGCCAATGCCGAACATCGGGTAGGCCAGTTGCGTCGCGGCCAGCGAGACGTCGATCTCGCCGACCTTGGGCGGTGTCACCGCCGGGACCACGGCTGCGGTCAGCGCTGTCACGGCCAGCGCGGCACCGCCCAGGGCGGCCGGCTTCATGCGGCCCTTTTCGGCTCTGCGAGTTTTTCGGTTTGACAAGAATGTTTTCATGGGTGCCCTCCTCTGGACGCGGTCGAATCAACTCGCGACGATAGATCAGAAAACTGGCATCTGCTGCCAAATTCTGAAATTTTGTTGAGCGCGTCCTGAGCGGGACGCATCTGATCTGAGCCGCAGCGGCACAAACGAAGGCGCCCGGGCCGCGGAAGCATCCACGACCGGGGCGGAAGCCTTGACCGGGGCCGCGGGCGGAGTGATGGCCGCAGTCAAGCAACGGAGGCGTCACATGGCTCGTCGTGCGGGACTCCCGCGGCCGCTGTGCCGCCGGATATCTACACCCAGTAGGGCACTCGCGCCCGGTACTGCTTGAGCGCCAGTGCCGCGGCGCACCAGCCGAGGATCGTCAGCACGATGACGATGATCCAGTGCCGCGGTTCCTGATGCGCGCCCAGCAGCGGTGCACGCAGGATGTCGAGGTAGTGCAGCAGCGGATTGAGTTCGATAATCCGCCACCATTTTCCGGCGCCCTGGCGCTCCAGGATGTCAGCGTTCCAGATGATCGGCGTCATGAAGAACAGCAACTGCACCAGCGACTGCAATAGCGGCGCGATGTCGCGGTAGCGGGTGGCCAGGATCCCGAAACAGAAGGACACCCAGACGCAGTTGAGCATGATCAGCAACAGGGCCGGGAACACCGAAAGGTCCGCCCACGACCATGGTTTGGGAAAGATGATCGCGATGATCACGAAAATCACCAGGTTGTGGGCGAAGAGGATCATCTGCCGCCAGACCAGCCGGTACACGTGCACGCTCAGCGGAGTCGGAAGCTGTTTGATCAGGCCCTCGTTGGCGATGAAGATCTCGGAACCCTCCAGGATTGAGGCGTTGATCATGTTCCAGATGATCAAACCCATGGTGACGTAAGGCAGATGTTCCGACAGTTCCAGGTTGAACAGTTTGGAGTAGAGCAGCCCCATCGCGATCGCCGTGGTGCCGGTGGCGATGGTGATCCAGAACGGGCCGAGCACCGACCTGCGGTACTTCTGCTTGATGTCCTGCCAGCCGAGGAACAGCCACAGTTCGCGTTTGGAGAATCCGTCGATCAGATCGCCCCAGGCACGTTTGAACGTCCTGGACTGGTCACCCGCCTCGATGATGGTGGTCATGTGGCGCTCCCGGGGGGAAGGAATTTCTCGTGACGGCCCAAGCGGCGCAATCGCATCCACTCTCGGAGACCGGCAGGATCGCGTCGGGTCACCAGGAAGTACCAGCCGAAGCGCAGCCACTCCTGGGGTAGCAGCTTGCGCAGGCCGGGCTGGGACAGGATGTAGCCACGGTTGCGGTAGGTGAAGTACCGCTTGACCGGATCGTCGGGATATTGGGTGTGCATCCGGCCGCCGAGGATCGGCTTGAACTCGTCGCTGCCGTAGGGGTGCAGGTACACCGCGTCCAGGCAGGTTCCGAACGGCAGGCCACTGCGCACCAATCGCCGGTGCACCTCTACCTCATCTCCGCGAACGAACAGCCGAAGGTCCGGAACACCCACGGCGGCAATGGTTTCGGCTCGAAACAATGCGCCGTTGAACAGCGAGGCAATTCCCGGCAACAGGTCCTGACCCGAACCTTCGGTTCGAAGCTCGTCGGTGTTTCGCCGCCACGCCAACCCCCGCCGCAGCGGGAAGGCGAGCCTGCCCGGCTGGTCGATGGCGCACACCATGGGTGACACTTCGGCCAGGTTGTGCCGCTTGGCGCAGGCCAGCAGAGTGGCCAGCACCTCGGTGTCGCGGGGGCGGCCGTCGTCGTCGGCCAGCCACACCCAATCGGCGCCCAGTGCCAGGGCGTGCAGCATGCCCAGCGCGAAACCACCTGCGCCGCCGAGGTTCCAGTGCGAGCCGAGATAGGTCGTCGGAACAGGTTGCGCCGCCACGAGATCGCGGACCCGGGTGTCGTTGTCGTTGTCGATCACGATCAGGTGGTCGACCATCCGGGTCTGAGTGGTCACCAGACCCAGCGATGTGGCCAGCTCGTCGGGCCGGCGATGGGTGACGACGACGGCGCACACCATCTCCGTCACGGCGCGGTGCGCCTCATCGGTCACGGCGCGGTGCGCCTCATCGGTCACGGCGACCACTCGCCGGCGTGTTCGGCCATGACATCGCGGACGTGGCGGGCGGCGTCTTCGCCCTCGTAGGCCCGCACCACCTCTTCGATACCCCCGGTCAGGCGGATGGCTCCGTGGTCGATCCACATCGCCGTCTTGCACAGTCGGGCCAGGAATTCGTTGGAATGGCTGGCGAACACCAGGATTCCGGACCGCTCGACGAGCGCCTGCAGCCGGGCCCGGGCCTTGGTCAGAAACTCGGCGTCCACCGCGCCGATGCCTTCGTCGAGTAGCAGGATCTCCGGGTCGATGCTGGTGACCACGCCCATCGCCAGGCGCACCCGCATACCGGTCGAGTAGGTGCGCAGCGGCATCGACAGGTATTCGCCCAATTCGGTGAATTCGGCGATCTCGTCGACTTTGGCCAGCATCTGCTTGCGGGTCTGCCCCAGGAACAGGCCGCGGATGATGATGTTCTCGTAGCCGGTGATCTCCGGGTCCATCCCGACGCCGAGGTCGAAAACCGGTGCCACCCGCCCGCGGATGACGGTTGAGCCGCGGGTGGGCTCGTAGATCCCCGACAGCAGTCGCAGCAGCGTCGACTTGCCGGCGCCGTTGTGACCCACCAGGCCGACCCGGTCACCCACCTTGAGCGTCATGGTGATGTCGCGGAGCGCTTCGATCACCACCACGTTCTCGGCATTGCGGCCGATGGCGCCGCCGGCTTTGCCCAGGAAGGCCTTTTTCAGCGACCGGGTCTTCGCGTCGAAGATCGGGAACTCGACCCAGGCGTCACGGGTCTCGATGTAGGGGTCGGCTGCCAACGGGGGATACCTAGAGGTACTGCCCGGTCGCGTGCGACCCGCCGCTCCCGGGTGTGGTCATGCCGGGCGGCAGCGCCCCCTGGCGCATCTGTTCCAGGCGTGCCGCCTTCACCTCTTCGGGCAGTTGCTTGATCATGGCGCCGATCCGGTGGGCGCCAGGCCGCTGAGGACCTCGACGCTGTCGTCGTCGGAGTTCGCTGTCATGCTGCTGAGCATTCCCTCGTATTCCTCAGTGCCGATCCGGTGTCCCGCGCCATTGGTAGATGCGGGCACCGCCGTTGTCGTAGATCTTGGTCCACAACGCCGACGTGTCTAGTGAAACTAGCCCATCGGGCATGACGAACCCGCGGACGACGGGGCCGCTGATGAGCACGTATTTGATGTTCAGTGCCCGTACCGCGGCCTCGACCCTGGGGTCGTGGTCGGCATCGTCGGCGTACGCCCAGAAAATGAAGCGGTTGTATCCCGGGCCCTGTTGCACCGGGTAGTCGTAGTGCGTCCACAGCGGGTGCAGCCCCGCGACCGCGTACATCCAGGCGGTGCCGTCGACGTTGGCGTTGCCGATCAGGGTGTCCTTCGCGTCGGGCAGCTGCGCGAGGTGGGCGAACGCCTCCAGATCGCGGTCGTCGACGATCACCCGGTCGTACTTGTCGCCCATCAGGAAGCGGTGCCGCGGGAAGTAGTGCCACACCAGGCCGACGCAGGCGGCCACCAGCATGACGACGATCGCACCGTCCCAGAACGCGCGGCGCGGGTTGCGTCCCGGCTTCCACGCGAGCCGTTGTATCCACGTCCCTGCCAGCAGAGCGGCCCAGAACAGTGCTATCCCGGCCATCGGCGTGTAGAGCAGGGTGACCACACCGGACAACCGGCGGGGGTCGTTGTAGAACAGGCTGCTGTAGCTGCGGACGACGGCGCCCAGCGGCCCGCCGAACGGGGCGGAGGAGTACACGATCGATACGACGAGCAGCAGCCATACCGCGGCCGGCCACCAGGTGCGTCGATACACCAGCAATACGAATCCGGCGCCGGTCAGCGCAATGAGGACGGTCTGGATCGGGAAGTCATTGAGGTGACGGGTGTGCTGCACGACGGCGTCGAAAAGCGCCTTCTTTCTGCCCTCGTGGGTGAGGAACTCGTGGCCGGTGATGATCTCGGCCTGCTGAAGTACCCCACGGAATTGCGCGAGCAGAATGGCGAAGCTCGCCAGCCCGATACCGCCCAGCGTGGCCACGTCCCTACCGCGGCCGCGGCGGGGTTGACGCAGCGCATCGAGAAGCCACCACGCCGCCAGGAAGGTCACCAGGACGATGCCTGCGGTGATGTGCACCGAGAACACCGCGACCACCGCGAGCACCGCGAGCAGGATGCGGTCGGTATGCGCGCAGGCCGACGTCACCAGGACGAAGGCGGGGATGGCTATCCCGTATCCGGTCATGTTGGCCATCGAGGCGGTGTTGAATTCGACGTAGGGCACTGCGGTGAACGACGCGCTCAGCCCGGCCGCCGTCGCCGCCGCTGCGGCAGTCCGCCAGCGAGTGGTCCGGTCGATGAGCAGCTGCCAGGTCAGCAGCGCGGCGCTGAGCGGAAAGAGCCAGACCGCGGCGGCCAGCGAGCTGAGGGTGTAGGCGGTGGTCGGCGCCGTGCCGGTCAGCTGCGCGAGCACCGCGGCCAGCGCGTGGAAGGTCGACGGGTAGTACAGCGGATCCTTGGTTTCCACATTGCGCAGTTCGCCCATGTGGGTGGGTGAGGCCTGCCCGGTGTCGAGAATCCACCGAATCGTGTTGGCGTGCCAGACCGCGTCCCAGTTGCTGGGGATCGACTGCCAATGGGGCAGGCCACGCCATCCGGCATAGGCGATGGCCACCGCCCCGAATACCACGCCGGCTCCGGCCGCGATGGCGGCCCAGTCCGGCCCGCGGCCCGCCGCGGTGGGCGGCGATGAGGCGGGTCTCCGGCGCGCCAGCAAAATTCGATAGGCGAATGCGACGGCGCCGACCCCGGCCAGGGCCGCCCCGGCGGTCCAGGGGTTCCAGCGAAGGCTGAGCGCTCCGAACGGCACGATCGCCAGGGCGACAACGCCGTAGGTGAGCGCCGGTGCCACCGCGACGGCCAGTGGCCAGCGCAGACCCGCGGCGCGACCGACGACGGCACCGGGAGTGACCAACAGCAAGACCGCAGTCAGGACTCCGGTGCCGAAGTTCACTGCCCTAGTATGGTGTCGCGGTCGGGATCACCGCCGGGCGGGTTGTGTGGCTGTTCGCCGCCGAAGACGCCGGGTTAGCTGGGTCGGTCCCTGCCGCTTTCCGCGACAGGTCGAAGGTGGTGCGATGGCATACGACGTTGCTCGTGTGCGGGGCCTCCATCCGGCTCTCGGTGACGGGTGGCTGCGCTTCGACGCGCCTGCCGGCATGGCGCTCCCCGAGACCGTGGTCACCGCCGTCTCGACCGCCTTCCGCGGCGCCATGGCTAACATTCACTCCTCGCACCCGGCGGCCCTGCGCAGCCTCGCGTTGCTGGACGCCGCCCGTCGGGCGGTCGCCGATCTGCTCAACGCGGACCCGGCCGGCGTCGTCCTCGGACCGGATCGCGCCGTCCTGCTCGCGTCGTTAGCCGACGCATCGTCGACCCGGGCGGGTCTGGGCAACGAGGTGGTGGTGAGCCGCCTCGATGACGAGGCCAACATCGCACCGTGGCTGCGGGCCGCCGACCGGTTCGGCGCCAGGGTGAAATGGGCCGACATCGACATCGAGAACGGCGAACTGCCGATCTGGCAGTGGGACGAACTGCTGACCCCCGACACCCGGCTGGCGGCGATCCCGTCGGCGTCGTCGACGCTGGGGACGCTGGTCGACGTCCAGGCCGTCACAAAGTTGGTGCACCAGGTGGGCGGACTGGTGGTCGTCGACCATTCCGCGGCCGCCCCGTACCGGATATTGGACATGGCCATGGTCGAGGCCGATGTGGTGGCCGTCAATGCCGCCGCATGGGGCGGCCCGCCGATCGGCGCGCTCGTCTTCCGCAATCCCGGACTGATCGACACGTTCGGGGCGGTGTCGACCGATCCGAACGCCACCGGCGCCGCCCGTCTGGAACTCGGTGCGCACCAGTACGCATTGTTGGCCGGTGTGGTCGCCAGCGTGGAGTACCTCGCCGGGCTCGACGAGGAGGCTCAGGGAACGCGGCGCGAAAGACTCACGTACTCAATGGAATCCGCGCAGGATTATCTGGACAGGCTGTTCGAGTATCTCGTGACCTCGCTGCGGTCACTGCCACTGGTTACGCTGATCGGTGATCCGTCCGTGCGGATCCCGGCGATCAGCTTTGTAGTGGGCGGCATTCCGGCCGAGCGGGTGGTTCAGCGTCTGGCCGACAACGACGTGCTGGCTATCGGCAACGCGACCTCACGGGTTCTGGACCTGATCGGAGTGGACGAGATCGGCGGCGCGGTGACCATCGGTCTGGCTCACTACTCGACCATGTCTGAAATCGACCATCTGGTGCGGACTCTCGCCTCCCTGGGCTGAGGCGCCTCCTAAGGTTGGAGGTCGAGCAGCACCTTCCCGTACGTCTCGCCGGCGGCAAGCGCCCGATGCGCTTCGGTGGCCTGATCGATCGGGTACCGGGCGCCGATCACCGGACGAACCGTGCCGGCGGCGATCATCGGCCACACCGACTCCACGACGGCGTCGACGATCACCGCCTTACCGTGCGGCCCGCCGACCGGCCGATTGCGCAGTGCCGTTCCCAGCACCGTCAGCCGCTTAGCGAGCAAGGCCCCGATGTTGAGGTCCGTGGTGACACCACCCTGCATCCCGATGATCACCAGCAGGCCATCGAATGCGAGTGCGTCGAGGTTGCGCTGGAAGTAGGAGGCCCCCATCAGGTCGAGGATCAGATCGGCGCCGTGCCCGCTCGTCGCCTCGCGTACTTTCGCCACGAAATCCTCTGATGCGTAATCGATTAGCACTTCGGCGCCGAGTCCTGAGCACAACTCCAGCTTGGCCGGCGATCCTGCCGTCACCGCGATCCGGGCGCCCAGCGTCCGGGCGACTTGGATCGCGTGGGTGCCGATGCCACTCGCCCCGCCGTGCAGCAGAACGAATTCGCCGCGGGTCAACCGCGCTCTCATCACCAGGTTGGACCACACCGTGCAGGCAACCTCGGGCAGAGCGGCGGCATCTGCCACGCTGACTCCGGGTGGGATCGGCATGACCTGCCCGGCCGGCGCGGCAACGAGTTCGGCGTAACCTCCGCCGCTCAATAAGGCGCAAACCTCCTGGCCGACAACAAGATTGGTAACATCACGCCCCAGGGCGGCGACTACCCCCGACACTTCCAGGCCGATGATGTCGCTGGCGCCGGGCGGGGGTGGGTACTTTCCGGCCGCTTGCAGCAGGTCGGCTCGGTTGATGCCGGCCGCGCGCACCTTGATCAGCACTTCGCCTTCGCCGGCAAGGGGGTCGGGCACGTCCCGCCAGGTCAATTGACCGGAAACCGGGACGACGGCGCGCATGCGGAGTTGCGCTACTCCGGCGCAAAAGCCGCAAACCTACCGACGGATCATTTACGATCAAGCGCATGGGAGGGACCCAGACGGGGCGGACTACCAGTGGTATGCCAGGACTGGGTTACGACGAACAACGCGCCTGGGAAAACTTCCTCGATGCGGCGCTGCGTATTTACGGCTCGCTGAACCGCACGCTGTCTGAGTCGCACAAGTTGAGCCTCGTCGACGTGCGACTGCTGGAGATTCTGGACAAGTCTCAGAACGGATCGGCCCGCATGGGCGATCTCGCCGAGCAACTGCTGTCTCTGCCCAGTCGGGTGACCCGGCAGATCCGGCGGCTGGAGGAGGCGGGCCTGGTGCGGCGGGAGGCCAGCCCCGAAGACGGCCGCGGGGTGCTCGCCAGCATCACCCACCAGGGACGTGATGTGGTCTCCGTGGCGATGGTGACCTACAGCAATGCTGTCAGTGACCAGTTCCTCCGACCGCTGACCCGTCCGCAGATGGCGGCGATGGGCGAGAACTGCCGCCGCCTGAGCGCGGCGGCGAAGGCCAACGGCGCCAACGGCGCCAACGGCAAGGCCAACGGCGCCAACGGCAAGGTCAAGCTGAACTGAGTCGCGCTACGCTTCTCCGCGGTGTCAGAGCGCCGCACGCTACGCTTGCCGGCGGTGGCGTGGCAGAGCGGCCTAATGCACTCGCCTTGAAAGCGAGAGACGGCTAACACCGTCCGGGGGTTCAAATCCCTCCGCCACCGCAGCTCAGAGGCGTTTTCGGGTTCAGATTCGCCCCGCCGCCCGTAGCGGAATTGCCACAGATTGCCACAGTCGAAAGTCGAATCGCTCCGCGTGTCGTGACGGCTGGCCGTGTCCCGGGTCGAAAGCCGGGTGAGCTTTTCGTCATGGCCCGCCTGCCCAGCTTCATCGCACGCCGCGAGACGTCTCGTGGCGTGCGATACGAGGCACGGATCAACACGACGCTGTCGACCGGCAAGCGGCTCCAGCATCGGAAGCGCTTCGCTTCTCTCGACGCGGCGAAGGCCTGGCATTCGGCCACGGCCGCTGCACTGGCGGGCGGCACGTTCACCGAGCCGTCCTCCCTCACCGTCCACGCGGCCGTCGAGGCGTGGCTGGCCGCCAAGGCGGCGCGGGTGAAACCGACGACCGCCGAGGCGTACACCGCGGCGTTACGGCCCGTCGTCGACGCCTACGGCGACGTGCCGGTGCAGCGCATCACCAAGGCCGACGTCGAGGCCTTGGTGACAGCGCTGCGCGAAGGCACCACCGAGCGCGGTGTCTGGAAGCGGACATCAATCAATCCCATGCTGGCTCGGTGGCGTTCAGTGTGGGCGGACCTGCACGCCCAAGGCGTGTTGTCCCGCAACGTCGTGGCATTGGTCGAGCCGTTACGAAAGCCGAGTGGGGAACCGGCGATGAAGATCGATGATTCGCTGTCGGAGGACGAAGTTGAAATCCTCTGCGCGGGCCATTCCGGCGGCCGGCGTGAGGCTGACGGCGCTCATTGAAACTGCTCAGTTCTGCTCATCGAAAGTGCTCACTGTGTGGCTCCGCCATTGAGGGCGGGCCTTCCTCGATGCTGGTGGTCCCTTATAACCATCCAGCAAATTTTCGAGGAGGGCCCGCTTTC
>CAIRCP010000174.1 GCA_903877095.1 uncultured Actinomycetes bacterium
CGATCTCCCGGGGCGCCCGGCGGCAACGGCGGGGCCGGCGGGGCCGCCGGGGCGATCGGCAACGGCGGCACCGGCGGCAACGGCGGCGATGGGGCGGCCGGGCTCGCGCCCACCCCCACCCCAGAGGAAACCCCGGTCAACGGCGGGGCCGGCGGGGCCGGCGGCAACGGCGGGGCTGGCGGCGCTGCGGCACCCACCGGCAAAGGCGGGGACGGCGGGGCTGCCGGTGACGGCGGCACCGGTGCGGCCGGCATCGACGGCGGTGACGGCGGTAAAGGCGGGACCGGCGGGACCGGTGGGCAGGCCACCGGTGTCGCCAGCACCGACGGGGCCGACGGAACCGATGGCGCCGACGGAACCGACTCGACCGCTCCCCCACAGCCCGCGACGGCTGGCACACCCGCCACCCCTGCCGCACCTTCCCCGCTGGTGATGCCGGTAGCGCAGATCACCCCCACACCGCGCACCGGTGGGGTCGACCCGATCCCCACCG
Organism: uncultured Actinomycetes bacterium; assembly: GCA_903877095.1. Lineage (GTDB taxonomy): Bacteria > Actinomycetota > Actinomycetes > Mycobacteriales > Mycobacteriaceae > Mycobacterium. The sequence goes on from CAIRCP010000174.1 coordinate 494, forward strand.
GCCGGGCGCTGCCCGCCGCCACCGCGACCGCTCAGGCCGCCGCGGCCACCAACGACGAGATCGCCAACTGCGTGGCCGCCAAAAACTGCTCCGGGCGCGACCTGGCCGGCGCCGACTTCACCGGACTGGACCTAACCGGGGTGAACTTCACCAATTCGACGTTCGCCCGAACCCATCGAGTGCCGGACTTCCGCGATGAAAAGGTTGTCTGGACCGACCCCCGGTTCCCCGGGTGGAGCGTCACGTTTGATGCCGGACCGGGTGTTGTCGTTTTCGACACGACGACGAGCTTCATCGGGATGGACCTGACCGGGGCCAATTTCACCGGCGCCGACCTGACCGGGGCGTTCTTCGACGGCGCCACCCTCATCGGAGCCAACTTCACCGGCGCGACGTTCACCGAAACCAGCTTCTCGTATGCCAACTGCTCCAACGCCACCTTCACAGGCGCCAAAACCGGTTTCGGCCGCAGGGATTCTCGAGGGGATCATCTTAGTGGACAGTGGGATGGATCGCCTGCGGGCAGGATGGGGGCTGTCGACTTCACCGGCGCCCAACTCGCCGGCGCCAACTTCGACAACGCCAGGCTAACAGGCAGATCGTTCTTCACTGCCGCCAACGCCACCCGCGCCAGCTTCGTCAATGCCACCCTCGGCGCCGTCATTTACCGAAACCCGAACACCGGCAAATACATCATCGACGAGTACGGGGGCACGGTCATCGTCGGGGCTGACTTCACCGGGGCTAACCTGCGGGGAGCCACCCTGGCCCGCGTTAGCGCTGACGGGTCGACCTTCACCGACTCCGACCTGAGCAACACCGTCCTTCTCTACACAGAGTTCATAAACTCCGATCTTCAACGGGCTAACCTGACCAATGCCGTCGGCAGCGCGTTGTTCAGCAAGTCCGACCTGACCGATGCGAACCTGCAACGTTTCAACACCCGTCAGAGCCAATTCGAAGATTTACAGGCGATGCAAGCCGAGGGTGCCAATTTCACTCGCGCTGACTTGAGCGGAACAAAATTCATAGCCGGCTCTGCTCCGGACGCGAACTTCACCGACGCCAACCTCGATGGTGCTGTCTGGGACAGCGACGAATTTGGCTCCGGACTGGCCGGCGATCTGAGCCGCTCCGATTTCACCCGCGCGAGCATGATCGGCACGCGTTTGTCCGGTAGTGGAGGTGCCTTTTACCTCAACGGCACCACCTTCGACGGGGCGAACCTCACCAATGCCAACTTCGAGGCAATCCGGGAAATGGACAACGCCTCGTTTGACAGCGCGAACCTGACCAACGCCTACATCGAGGCGAATGTCATCGGCGAGGTTGGTAGAACGGTTGGAAGTTCGATGATTGGAGCGAACCTGAGCAACGCCACGTTGAAGGGCATCTTGGAAGGCGGGAGCATGCGCTCGGCCAACCTCAGCTACGCCGACCTCCGCGAAGCCGTTTTGAACAACGTTGACCTCACCGACGCCGACACGACCGGAACCCAGTTCGGTGACGTGAACCCCTAATAGACCCTGACCTCATTGACGCCCAGAACGCCCTGGGCTGGAGGAACTATCATGACCGATTCCGCCCCAACGGTTTCCGTGGTTGTTGACCTCCTCGACAGTAGAGTTATCGGTCCGACGGCGCGGCCGGGCTGATCAATGCCGCCGAGACCGCCCTGCCCCGCTCGCTGCGGCAACGCTGCCTGATCCATCGCTGCCGCAACGTGCTGGCCAAGGTGCCCGCCGAGTCCCAGACCGAGATCGGTGACGCCTACTGGGCGATCTTCGACACCGACGACCTCATCGCGGCCGGGGCGGCACCCGGACCGCAACTCGTCGCCGCCGTCCAGGACCGCATCGATGCCTTCGCCGCCACCTACACCCGGGTGTTCCCCTCGGCGGTCACATGTCTGCTGTCCGACCGCCAACAGCTGACCAGCTACCTGCGCTTCCCGATCGCCCACCACCGCCGGATCCGGCACTCCAACTTCATCGAACGCACCTTCGGGGAGACGCCGCAGAG
>CAIRCP010000175.1 GCA_903877095.1 uncultured Actinomycetes bacterium
CCGCCACATCGATCTGGAAGCATTGCAACCGTCAATCAACCGATTGACCAAGACGAAGTAGCGCAAGCCCCCCACGCGCTCACCATGCGTGAGGCACCAGCCACTACTTCGCGCTCACTTTTAGGTGAGGCACCTCGCGGGTGTTTGTTAATCCGACAGAGTTTTCTCAAACTACTCGGATGTAATTCCTAGCTGCTCAGAGCGGGTTTTAGCGGCGTCCACCGCATTGGCGACCGCCGTCCGCAGGCCACCGCGCTCCAGTTCCCGCAGGCCAGCCGCCGTGGTCCCACCCGGAGAGGTGACCATCGCCCGCAGCTCGGCCGCCGTGGTGTCGGGCCGTCCGGCCGTCGCCGCCTCGCGGCGGTCCAGCAGCATCGCGGCCGAACCGGCCATGGTCTGGACCGCCAGATCGGTGGCCGCCGCACGGGAGAGCCCTGCTGCCACAGCGGCATCGACGAGCGCTTCGACGAACAGGAAGAAGTAGGCCGGCCCGGAGCCTGACACCGCTGTCACGGCGTCGATCTGGCTCTCCGGCACCACCAGCGCCTGTCCGACACCGGTGAACAGCTCCGCGGCAGCCGCCACCTGCTCGGCGGTGGCGAACCGGCCACCGGCCAGGGCGCTGATGCCCGCCCCGACCAGAGCCGGCGCATTGGGCATCACCCGGATCACCGGTGTCCCGGCCGGCAGCCGGGACTCGAAGAACGCCGTCCTCACCCCCGCCGCCACGCTCACAAAAACCTGCTCAACGCTGCTGCGCTCAGCCTGGGTGGCGGCCGACGCGATCTGGGTGACGACGGATTCGACGTCGCCGGGCTTGACCGCGAGGATCACGAACGCCGAGTTCTCCACCGCCTCCTCTATGGACACCGCCCGCACCGCATAGGTGCGCGACAGGTAGTCGGCGCGGTCGGGCACCCGCTCGGACACCACGACGTCCTTGGCGTCCCGCCCCGCTCGAAGGATTCCCGACAGCAGGGCCTCGCCCATACTGCCGCCGCCGATGATCGCGATCCTGGCCATGGCTGCAAACCCTACCCAGGTGGGACCAGGGCAAGTTGGCGGGTTTGCACCACGATGCGCCCAGTGCTGTCGACGACGGTGTGGTCCTCGTCGAACCAGTCATGGCCGATCTCGGTGGTGGTGCAGACCACCCTCAGCCAGCCGTCAGCCGGCACTCCGCGCAGGTAGGCGGTCAACTGCACGGTCGGGGCCCAGCCCCGCCGGCCCACCGCGTAGGGCACCGGCAGCGAAATGTCACCGCACATCAGCGCGAACAGCTCGTCCACCGGCCCCACCTTCGGGCGCACCCACACCTGGAACGTCGGCGCGGCACCGTCGGACACCGATTCGACCACCAGGGGGCGGATATCGCATCCGCGGGCGAGGTTGTTGATCGCCGCGGCGGGGTGGCCCGGGCCGATCGGCAGCACGGCGTCGGGAGGTTCGGGGTCCATCAGTCCGGTTACCGGGTTGAGGCAGAACAGCGGACTGGCGTCATGCTCGGGCGCGCCCAGGGTGACGACGGCGCGGACGCATGTCTTCACGCCCTGGACAAGTTCAACGTCGACAAGTCCGATCCGGCGGCCGCGCTTGCGGATGGTGGTGACCAACCGGACCGGGCCGGGGTCGGGAGCCGCCAGATAGTTGGCCGACACCGCGATCGGATGCGGGTGCGGGCCGTCGTTGGCGCCGTCGGCGTAGGCCGCGCGTGCGGCACCGTCGGCGTAGGCCGCGCGTGCGGCACCGTCGGCGTAGGCCGCGCGTGCGGCACCGTCGGCGTAGGCCGCGCGTGCGGCACCGTCGGCGTAGGCCGCGCGTGCGGCACCGTCGGCGTAGGCCGCGCGTGCGGCA
>CAIRCP010000176.1 GCA_903877095.1 uncultured Actinomycetes bacterium
CCCTCGGTGTCCCGGTACAGCGCGACCGCGTCACGCTTGAACTCGTCTGGATAGTTTTTCCTTGCCATCGCGTTGGATCATCTCGCTTCCCCCAAGAACATCCTGGGATTGAGCGTGTCCAACACATGGGGTCAAGTCCCGGTAGCGGGTCGGCTGCGGTGATTGTCTGGCTTCCGGCCTTGATGTGGACGGTTCGGTAGCGGCGGGCGGTGCGGACGAATTTCTTGATGCTCCAACCGGTTTGGGCCTCGATCCAGTGGCTGAGGGCCATTGCGGCGACCACGATGCTCAGGTGGGCCTCGATGGACTCGCGGATGTGGTGGTAGATCGGGCGGGCCTGTAGGTCGTGTTTGGACATCCGGAAGCTCTTCTCGATGCGCCACTCTCTCACCCACGACGCCTCACGGCTCGACCGCGACGTCCCCCATCCCGCCGAGGACCGGGGCGCGACGATCGACGACGTCGATCCGCTTGCGCCACATGACGATCCGGCCTACCTCGACGACGAGCCGCCGCCCGATCCCCACCACTACGCCTACGGCTACACCGAGGACCACGACGATCACTTCGACTTCGATGCGGCGCTGACCTACCGGCCGACCGATCCCCCACCCCGGACCATCGACATCCCCGCGCTACGCGCCCGCCGCGACGCCGCCCACGCGCACGCCGCCGCGCTGCAACAGGCCATCCTCATCGGCGCCGGCGGACCCGCCACGCGGGCCGCGGCCGCCCACCTCGCCGACCTCTACGACCGCCACCACGCCCAACGTCCCTACCTCGCCGCCGCCGCGCACGCCCACGCCGACTGGCTCAACGCCGAGGCCAACGCCGAAGCCCACCACCACATGCTCACCCTGCTCCACACCCTGGCCCGGGAAGCCGACTCCACCGGCGAAGCCGACCTGGCCGCCGGCTACCGCGACCGCCGCCACCACCTCCGGGCCGGCCGCTACTCTTACAGGCGGCACGGCACGCCAATATGCACTGAAGCTGACGGAGAGCGGGTACCGCGGAATGTTCGAGAGATTTACCGACCGCGGCCGGAGGGTTGTCGTTCTGGCTCAAGAAGAAGCCAGATTGCTCAACCACAACTTTATCGGGACCGACCACTTGTTGTTGGGCCTGCTCCATGAGGGCGACGGCTTAGCCGCCAAGACACTGGAGTCCCTCGGCGTCTCCCTGGAAGAGGCGCGTGCACAGATCGAGGAGATCATCGGTCAGGGCCAGCAGGCCCCATCCGGGCACATTCCGTTCACCCCGCGCGCCAAGAAGGTGCTCGAGCTGAGCATGCGCGAGGCGTTGCAGCTTGGCCACAACTACATCAGCACCGAGCACATCCTGCTGGGCTTGATTCGCGAAGGTGAGAGTGTCGCAACCCAGGTGTTGGTCAAGCTGGGTGCTGAACCAGCCCGGGTGCGCCAGAAGGTCATCCAGCTGCTCAGCGGCTACCAGGGCAAGGAGACTGCCGAGGCCGGCACCGGAGGCCGCGGCGGCGAGTCGGGCAACCCGTCGACCTCGCTGGTTCTCGATCAGTTCGGCCGCAATCTGACCGCCGCCGCCATGGAGGGCAAGCTGGACCCGGTGATCGGCCGCGAGAAGGAAATCGAGCGGGTGATGCAGGTGCTCAGCCGGCGCACCAAGAACAACCCGGTGCTCATCGGCGAGCCCGGTGTCGGCAAGACCGCCGTCGTCGAGGGTTTGGCCCAGGCGATCGTCAACGGCGAAGTTCCCGAGACGCTCAAGGACAAGCAGCTCTACACCCTCGACCTGGGGTCGCTGGTGGCCGGCAGCCGCTATCGCGGCGATTTCGAGGAGCGCCTCAAGAAGGTGCTCAAGGAAATCAACACCCGCGGCGACATCATCCTGTTCATCGACGAGCTGCACACGCTCGTCGGTGCCGGCGCGGCCGAGGGTGCCATCGACGCCGCGTCGATCCTGAAGCCGAAGCTCGCTCGCGGTGAGCTGCAGACGATCGGCGCCACCACCCTCGACGAGTACCGCAAGTACATCGAGAAGGACGCCGCCCTGGAACGGCGCTTCCAGCCGGTCCAGGTGGGTGAGCCCTCGGTGGCGCACACCATCGAGATCCTCAAGGGTCTGCGCGACCGCTACGAGGCTCACCACCGGGTGTCGATCACCGACGCCGCGTTGGTCGCGGCTGCCACCCTGGCCGATCGCTACATCAATGACCGGTTCCTGCCGGATAAGGCGATCGACCTGATCGATGAGGCCGGTGCCCGGATGCGGATCCGTCGGATGACCGCTCCGCCGGATCTGCGGGAATTCGCCGAGAAGATCGCCGATGCGCGCAGGGAGAAGGAGTCCGCGATCGACGCGCAGGACTTCGAGAAGGCGGCCCGGCTGCGTGACCAGGAGAGGCAGCTGGTCGCCCAGCGCGCAGAGCGTGAGAAGCAGTGGCGTTCCGGTGATATGGACGTCGTCGCCGAGGTCGACGACGAGCAGATCGCCGAAGTGCTGGGTAACTGGACCGGCATCCCTGTGTTCAAGCTCACCGAGGAGGAGACCACTCGGCTGCTCCGCATGGAGGACGAGCTGCATAAGCGGATCATCGGCCAGTCCGATGCCGTCAAGGCCGTCTCCAAGGCGATCCGCCGCACCCGCGCCGGCCTGAAGGACCCCAAGCGCCCGTCGGGCTCGTTCATCTTCGCCGGCCCGTCCGGTGTCGGTAAGACCGAGTTGTCCAAGGCGCTGGCGGAGTTCCTGTTCGGCGACGACGACGCGCTCATCCAGATCGATATGGGCGAGTTCCACGACCGCTTCACCGCGTCGCGGCTCTTCGGTGCCCCGCCCGGGTACGTCGGCTACGAGGAGGGCGGCCAGCTCACCGAGAAGGTGCGCCGCAAGCCGTTCTCCGTGGTGCTGTTCGACGAGATCGAGAAGGCCCACCAGGAGATCTACAACGCCCTGTTGCAGGTCTTGGAGGACGGCCGTCTCACCGACGGTCAGGGCCGCACGGTCGACTTCAAGAACACCGTGCTGATATTCACGTCCAACCTGGGCACCTCCGACATCTCCAAAGCGGTCGGGCTGGGCTTTACCCAGGGCGGCGGGGACAACAACTACGAGCGGATGAAGCAGAAGGTCAACGACGAGCTCAAGAAGCACTTCCGGCCGGAGTTCCTCAACCGCATCGACGACATCATCGTGTTCCACCAGCTGACCCAGGACGAGATCATCCAGATGGTCGACCTGATGATCGGCCGGGTGTCCAAGCAGCTCAAGAGCAAAGACATGGAGATGGAGCTCACCGACCGGGCCAAGGCCCTGTTGGCCAAGCGCGGCTTCGACCCGGTTCTCGGTGCCCGTCCGTTGCGCCGGACCATCCAGCGTGAGATCGAGGACGCCCTCTCGGAGAAAATCCTCTTCGAGGAGGTCGGGCCGGGTCAGTTGGTGACCGTCGACGTCGACAACTGGGACGGTGAGGGTCAGGGGGAAAACGCCAAGTTCACCTTCCACGGTGGGCCCAAGCGGGTCGAACTCGAACCCGACCTGGCCGACGCCACCGCCGCGGTGATCATCGAGTAGCCCGCGCCTCAGGCCGGGCTACCTACTACGAAGAACTCGCTCGCGCTTCGCCGCCCGTACCCCCACCCACCATCGAGCCGCCTGGCGGATCGACTCCTCGACCGGAGCCGGCTCCCAGCCCAATTCCCGGGCCCGAGTTGGGTCATTTGCCTTAGTGCCTGGGACTGTCCGATATTTGGTGTAAGCGGCGTTTGGTTGGATTTTGCGGTCAGCGTTCTTCGGCGGCTGGCATGCGATCGGCGAAGCTGATCGCCAGGGCGTTGAGCGCTGGCTTCCAGCGTACGGCCCACTTGGTTTGGCCGGTACCTTTGGGATCGAGTGAGCGGGTCACCAGGTAGAGCGTCTTCAGCGCTGCTTGCTCGTTCGGGAAGTGCCCACGGGCTCGGACCGCCCGCCGGTAGCGTGCGTTGAGGCTCTCCTGGGTTATCTGTAGTCCGGTGGTCGGGCAGGGCTGCGAGCTGCTGGTTTGCGGTGTGGACGGTGTCCAAGACGTGGTCCTAACGCTTGGTTGCCAGCCGGTCAGCGGGGATCGATTGTTATCGAATCGCGATGTTGGGCGGGTCGTTTGTGGGTGTCGTCGCGGGCTTGTCCGAGGGCATGGGCGAGTTGGTGGCGCAGTCGCTGATTCTGTTCGGCGAGTTCACGGTTGCGGCGAAGTGCGACGTCGAGGCGCTGGCGTAGGGAGTCTTCGGTGGCGCGTTGCCGGGTCGGCGGTGCCTGGTCGTGTTGCGGGCGGTGTTGCGCACGGATGCGGGTGATTTCGTCTTTGAGGTCGGGCTGGGTGTAGAGCCAGGATCGGGACACACCGGCGTGGTCGGCGACGGCTTCGAAGCTGATCTTGGTTCCGGCGCGGTCGAGTTCGTGCAAGGCGGCGATGGCTTTTGCCCGGGTGAGCTCGTGGCGTCGTTTGGCTGCGGTGACGATGTGAATGCTGTTGTCAGCCCGCATGTTCGGCTGCCTTCGGGTCGGTGGGAGTGTCGAGGGAGGTGATGATGGCGTCGAGGTTGCCCAACACCTGGCGGTTCATCTCGGCCAGCCGTTTCTGTCCCCGCGCTTCTGCGGCTGTGATCAGTTTGAATCGCCCTGGGAAATGTGGAGGCTCCTGACCTTGGAAACGAGGATGGAGTCATGCCGAAGGAAAAATCGCCGGGTAAGCCGACGACGCGTCGCTACAGCGCTGAGGAGAAGGCTGCCGCGGTGCGGATGGTCCGGAC
>CAIRCP010000177.1 GCA_903877095.1 uncultured Actinomycetes bacterium
GGACCGGTTCGGACCAGACGTGTCGGATCAACAATCAACCAAACAATTGGGCAACTTCATGGCCACCAACGGGCAGGAACCGTGGCCGTCAGTGGGCACTTTCGTGGCCGCCCATGGGCAGTTTTCCATGGCCGTCGTCAGCAGAGCGCCAAAGCACCTGCGGACGTGAACCACCGGACCTCTACAGGGGCTACTGGAGCAACACCGGGCTCGTGAAGACGCGGCTACCGCCAGGTCCACGGCTGCCTACGCTTGTCCAATCCATGCTGTTGCGTTTTCACTGGCCCCGTTTCGTGGCCGCTTGCGAACGTCGCTACGGAAAGACGTTCACACTAAAAGTTACGTCCCTGGGCCCAGTGGTGTTCCTGGCCGATCCCCACGACATAAAAAGCGTGTTCACCGGTGACCAAAGCCTTTATCACGCCGGTGAGGCAAACGCAGCGTTACGGGGGCTGCTGGGTGACAAGTCCCTGCTGGTGCTCGACGGCGACCCACATCGAGAATGGCGCCGGTTGCTGTTGATGGCGTTGGGGCGTGACGCCGTCACTCGTCACACCGACATGATCATTGAAGTGACTGCCGCGAACGTCTGCAGTTGGCCGCTAGATCGCCAATTCCCAGTGGCGCGACGGCTGGAGCAGATCGCATTGGAAGTGATCTTGCGCGCTGTCATCGGTGCCACCAACCCGGCTCGTCTCACGGAGTTACGGGAGGTGATACCGAGGATTTTGAATATGCCTCCTTTCGCGACATTGGCCATTGCGTATCCCGATTTGCGACGCCGACTCCCTTGGCGGTCGGTCAATCGAGATTTCGAGTCACTCGACCGGATTCTGCTGGCTGAGATCGCCGACCGTCGGGCTGACCCGGATCTGGATGCGCGAACGGATTCGCTGGCCATTTTGGTGCGCACCGCGGCGGGCGATGTGAACGGTCAGCCGATCACCGACGCCGAATTGCGCGACCAATTGGTGACACTCCTCGTTGCGGGGCACGACACGACCGCCGCTGCGCTGTCATGGACGTTGGAGCGATTGGTCAGGAATCCGACGGTCTTGGAAACAGCCCGCCGCGCCGCCTATGACAGCGCCGCCGGCGACCCGGCCGGCGATGACTACCTTGATGGTCTTCTGAAGGAGTCACTGAGGACCCGCCCGGTGGTGTTCAACGTCGCCCGGGTGCTGCAGCGGAACGTCGAGCTTGCCGGTTACTCGCTACCGGCGGGGATAACCGTTGCGCCTGCGATCGGATTGGTGCACGCATGCCCCGAGTCCTACCCTGAGCCGAAGCGGTTTGTGCCAGAGAGGTTTATCTCCAATACCGTGAGCCCTGCCACGTGGATTCCGTTCGGGGGAGGAAACCGTCGCTGCCCAGGCGCTGCTCTTGCAATGTTCGAGATGCGGATTGTGTTGCGCGAGTTGCTTTGCCGGGTCGATTTCAACCTGATTGAGGACGGCGGCGAACGTCAACGAGTAAAGCACTTCGCTTTGGTGCCCCACCGCGGCGCCCGCATCAGCGTCGGGTCAGTTGGACGCAGCGGATGCGCGCGACCCGTTGATGGTTCGCCGCCGGCCCTGGAGGCGTTTCCAGGCTCTTGAGTCAGCCGCAGCCCGTCACACATGGTTAGTCGGTGAGCTTCGGGAGACCCTTGCTGATCGCGGATCCGAGCGCCTTGCCGACCAGTGCGGCGAGCCCGGGTATCGCTGAGTCGAAACCGATCGTGTAGTCCAGTCTCGTGCCGCCGCCTGCGATCGGTGTCAGTTCCTGGCGGCCCCAGTGGCCTTTCAGGGGACTGCCTTTGGTGATCTTGTACTCGATAAGTGTGTTCGGCTGGGCCGTTGTGGTGGTCTCCTCGAACGCCGGAAGGGGACCAACCTTGAGGCGGCGAACCGAGCCGACGCCATTGCGCGAGGTGGCGCCGTCGCGGACGCGGGTGACCTGGGCACCGAAGACCGAGCCGAGGTTCTCGTGCTCGGCGAGCTTTTCGAACACGGTCTGGGGGTCGGACTTGAACTCGTGAATGATGTGGACGCGTTGAGGAGTGGCCATAGGCTCGGATACTAGGACTCCGAAGGGTTGGTCCGGCGCACCCCCGCTTCGACACCTTCGGCGTTTCCGGCCGCGGTGGCGAGAGGGTTCATCCGTCCCGCCCATCCTTGAGCCCTGCCGAGCAGCGGTACTGGAAAGATATGTTTCGACGGGAAGGAGAGCCATGTCTGCCGCTGGCGACACCGTGAGGGTGGGTCTGATCGGATACGGCTACGTGGGCAAGACTTTCCACGCCCCGATGATCACCGCCACGCGGGGTCTGGAACTCGTCGCCGTCGCCTCGTCACGCGCCGCCGATGTCCACGCCGACTATCCCGGTGTCGACGTCGTCGATGCCGACGGACTCATCGCCCGCGGTGATGTGGACTTGGTGGTGATCGCCTCGCCCAATGACACGCACCGGCCGCTCGCGGAGGCGGCATTGACGGCCGGGCATCACGTCGTGGTCGACAAGCCGTTCACCCTGTCGCTGCAGGATGCCCGTGCGGTCGTCGACACCGCCGATCGTTGTCAGCGGATCGTGTCGGTGTTCCAGAACCGTCGCTGGGACAGTGACTATTTGGGCATCAAGGGAGTCATCGACGGCGGCCTCATCGGTGAGGTTGTCCATTTCGAATCCCACATCGACCGGTTCCGCCCCAGCCCGCGCGACCGCTGGCGGGAAAATCCCGGCCCGGGTGCAGGATTGTGGTTCGACCTCGGCCCGCACCTGGCCGATCAGGCCCTGCAACTGTTCGGCCTGCCCGATGCGGTCACCGCCGATTTCGGCTGCCTGCGCGCTGGGTCTCGCACCGATGACTGGGCGCACGTCATCCTCGACTACCCGCGGCGTCGGGTGGTCCTGCACGGCAGCATGGTCGCCGCAGGGGCACACACGCGGTTCATCGCGCACGGCACGGAAGGCACAGTGGTCAAGCACCGCAGCGACATTCAGGAGGATCAACTCAAGGCGGGCGTCGTGCCCGGTGCGCCCGGCTGGGGCGAGGATCCCGACGACATGCTCCTCTACGACGCCGCCGGTCAGCAGACGAGCCTCCCGACGCCGCCGGGCAACCAACTGCGTTACTACCGCGAACTGCAACAGGCGATCACCGCGGAAGGCCCCAATCTAGTACCGCCACAACAGATTCTCGCCGTGATGGCCGTCATCGACGCCGGCCGTCGGTCTGCGCAGACAGGGCGCCGCACCGAACTCGCACTGTCCCTGGATGAGCGAACGCACTGGAACTAGCGGGTCAACCGCCCAACTAGCCGGACGGTAGAGGATTTGGCCATGCCCAGCGACAACAACCCAGCCACACCACCGGCCGGCACCGCATGGGTCGGCGAATGGGACCCGCAGTTCCATGATCGCGTGTACGGCGCCGATCCGGTGGCGGTCGGCGATATCGCGGCGCTGCTCACCGGAGTCCAGCACCGCAACGGGTCAACCGTCAGCGGTGTCGCGGTGCGAGTGGACGGCAGCCCGGACGTCGGAGGTAAGACGTTGCCCATCGTGGTCGACCTGACGCCCGCCCAGGCCCGCGAGTTCGGCGAGATAATGATCGAGTTGGCCGAGCGCGCCGAGGCGCTGGACCGGATCGGTCTCCCAGCTCGCACCCGGCAGCACCAAACCGGGAATTGAGAGTTCGCCGACGAAGCGATATCAATTGTCAGACAGACGATTACGCCCCGGATACAGTTGCGCACTGCGCGCTGATATACCGATAGGTTTACCGCTTCCCGCGGGCTTGCTACGCTTGGGCGGGTCGCTGAATACACCGTACGGTTTACCTCAGGAGGAGCCGGGGCCAGGGGCCCGCGCAGCGTGGACGTCTCCGATCCGCGCTGTTGCGTGAAGAACTGGAGACCAACCTGCAGCAGTTCGTGAAAGGCACACGATGACCTCCTGGAAAGACACCCCCAACCGCACGATCAACGTCGGCGGCACCACCTTCGCCTACCGCGAACTCGGCACCCCATCGGGTGTTCCGGTGGTCTTTCTGCACCACCTGACGGCGGTCCTCGACGACTGGGACCCGCGCATCATCGATGGCATCGCCGAACACCATCGCGTGATCGCGTTCGACAACCGCGGTATCGGCGCCACCGGATCATCGGTACCGGGCACCGTCGAGCAGATGGGCACCGACGCCACCGCCTTCATCCGCGCCATGGGGCTCACGCAGGTCGACCTCTTCGGCTTCTCCCTCGGTGGCGGAGTCGCCCAGATGGTCGCCCTGCAGCAACCACAACTCGTCCGGCGGATGATCCTGGCCGGCACCGGGCCGCGCGGCGGTGGCGGCATCGATAAAATGGCGGTCATCGTCGGCAAGGCCTATCTCAAGGCTGCGCTCACCCGCAGTGACCCGCGCAACTTCCTGTTCTTCCCGCGCAACCCGGAGGGCAAACGGGCCGCAACGGCCTACTTCGCGCGGCTCAAGGAACGCACCCGCGACCTCGACAAGGGAATCTCGTTGCAGGCCCGCGTCGCCCAACTCAAAGCAATCCGGCACGCCGGACAGTGCCCACCCGATGACCTCTCGGTCATCACCCAGCCCGTTCTGGTCGCCAACGGCGACAACGACCTCATGGTCGCCAGCGATCACTCCGCCGACATGGCCCGGCGAATACCCAACGCCCAGTTGATCATCTATCCCAATTCGGGACACGGTGGAGTATTTCAGCACCACGAATCCTTCCTCGCCGAGGCGCTGAAGTTCCTGGGCGACGACGCGGGCGACAACGACAACCGTGATCGCCAGTGACTCAGCCCCAAACCACCATCACGTGGCCACAGCGGAGCCGCGGAGTCAGATCTCAGGCCAAGCGACTCGGCGTGCGGTATTCGTTTCTGTTGATGAGGGCCGACAGTGAGCAGCTGAAGTGAAGGCGACCAACGACGCTTTGGCCTACGTCGAATCCGGACGGGCAAAGGGCAAGGCCGTCATCGCCGTGAAGCAACCGCCTTGTCGATGAGCGTCTGCGCAGCCTTCCGCGCGTGCGTCCAGGGTGTCGGATCATCCAGAGAGGTCGACAGGGCGGCGGCGCCTTCGAAGAGCACGGCGAGTTGGTTGGCCAGCAACTTCGGGTTGTCGGCTCCGGCCTCCTTGGCCAACCGCGCGACACCGTTGATGTAACTCCTCTTGTGCTCGTGGACGATCTCCTGGATTTCCGGCATTGTTTCGGCCGCCTCAACGGCCGCATTGTGAAACGGGCAACCCCTCATCTGGCCCGTCGGTGACGGTGTATCGAACAGCGCAAGGATGCGCGCGCGCGGAGTCCTCCGCAGATCCTCCCGACTCGGGTTCAGCGGATCACCCACATGCTGCTGGATGACCCGCAGGTATTCCTCAACCACCGCTTCCTTGCTTGGAAAGTGTTGGTAGAGAGTGCGCTTGGAGACGACAGCTTCGGTGGCCAACCGCTCGACGCCCGTGGCGTTGATGCCATCGCGGTAGAACAACTTCATGGCCGCGGCCACGATGCGCTGGCGTGCGCCCCGGCCGCCCGCACCGGCCCTTGCGGGAGCTTGGCGCTCGGTGACATTCGCGTTCATGGCATGAAGCATACCGATAGGTTTACCTTGCGCGAGTGGGCGGATAACGTCATCGACAGACGTGCACCGTTCGGTGTACTAATCAAACGTCAACACCCCCGGGACAGCACCGCCGCCTGGGTCCCGACTCCGGGGTGCCGGTCATCTTCCTCAATCACCTGGCCGCGATTCGCCCTCCGCCGGCAGCTGAAGGCGGTCCAGGACTGGGGAACCCAGGAGCCCAAAACCATGACGAATTCGTCACCGAGGCCGTGGAGTTTCTCGCATGATGGCATTCAGTGGCAACCGCGCGGCGCTGCAGTGGACACTGGGAATTCTGGCGGCCATCCTCCGAGGATGATCTGCGGCAGCCCGAAGTGACCGGAGAGGCGAAGTCCTTTGTCTGACAATGCTGTCTATGACCGTCTGGACGCCGCGGCCGGTGCTGTCGCCGCCCAGGTGATCGCCTGGCGCCGGCATCTTCATCAGAACCCTGAGCTGTCCAACCGGGAGGTCAACACCGCCGCACTCATCGCCGATCAGTTGCGGTCCCTGAAATTGGACGAGGTCCGCACCGGTATTGCCGGCCACGGCGTCGTCGGCGTCCTTAAAGGCGGCCGGCCCGGCGACCGGGTGATCGCGCTGCGCGCCGACATCGACGCGCTTCCGGTGACCGACGAGTGCGGCGCACCGTATGCCTCCACCGTGATCGACCAGAACTACCCCGGCGGCCCGTTTCCGGTGTCGCACGCCTGCGGCCATGACTGTCACACCGCGATGCTGCTGGGAGCCGCCACCGTCCTGGCCGGCAACCGCGAATCCCTCCCGGGCACAGTGCTGTTCGTCTTCCAGCCGGCCGAGGAGGGCCCTCCCGTAGACGAAGACGGCGGAGCACGCGCCATGATCGCCGCGGGCGCCTGCGATAACCCCGCACCCACGATGGCCTTCGGATTCCATGTGGCTCCGTATCCGAAGGGATACATCGGCTACCGCGCCGGTAATCAGTTCGGCGCCTCATGCCTGATCAAGATCGTCATCACCGGTATGCAGGTCCACGGCTCCACCCCCTGGGCGGGGATCGACACCATGCCGGCGGTCGGCGCCATCCTGACCGGCATCGGGCAGCTCTACCGTCAGATCAGCGCGTTCGACCCGGTCACCGTCAGCATCGGCCATCTCGAAGACGTCGGACGGTTCAACATCATCGGCCAGACGACCACGCTGTGGGGCACCATCCGCTGCGCTGCCGAATCCGATATGGCCGACGTGCAGAAGCGGCTCGAGACCTTGGCCGAGCACTGCGCGCAGGCCTACAACTGCTCGTCCACCGTCGACTATCTGCAGAACGTGCCCGCGGTGCACAACGAGCCACCCTGGCTCGCCGCCGGACTGCCGACGTTTCAGCGCGTCGTCGGCGCCGACAAAGTCGTGCAGACCCAAGCCACCCTCGGCTACGACGATGTCTCCGAATTCGTCAACCGTTACGGCGGCCTCTACGTCACCCTCGGTGTCCAGGACACCGAACTGGATGACAACGGCAATCCCCGCCCGATCACGGGCGGTCGTGGCATGGCGATGAACCACAACGCGCACTTCTACGCCGACGACGACACCCTCGTCACCGGCGTCCGCCTGCATTGCAACGTCGCCTACGACCACCTCACCGGAGCACTGGCCCCCACGTCATGACGATGAGCTTCAGCTTCGGCTGGGCGCCTAAAAAATTGTAGGTTCCCGAATTCCGTTGCATATCTGGGTCTTCCGACCTGCGCCTTTCGCACTTGTCTCACTTCGTTTCATCCGGCTTTGTCTCAGTTTGCGTTTCATTTCCTACGGTCGTCCATTCATCGTGGACTACGCCGTGCGGCTGGTGCTCGCCGAGAACCGAGTCCGGTGGTTCTTCACCCATCCCTTGGATCTGGCTGTGGTGACGTCGCCGTTAATCGCCCGAGCTCCTCTGCGATCGCAGCGCTGAACGCCTCGACGTCCTGGAGGGTCGTGTCCCACGAGCACATCCAGCGGACCTCTCCGGTGACCTGGTCCCAGGTGTAGAAGCGGAAGCGCTGTTGCAGTCGCTCCGTGACGTCGGCAGGCAGGATCGCGAACACCGCGTTCGCCTGGGTTGCGTCCCAACGCCGGTGTAAATGACTGGGGCGCGGGTTCCTGGTTGGTGATGTTAGGCGACGGCTCCGACAGATGCCGGCGTTTCGGTGTTGGGTCCGGTCGTGGGCTGGCGGATTGGGGTCGGCGGGTCTAAA
>CAIRCP010000178.1 GCA_903877095.1 uncultured Actinomycetes bacterium
ACCTGCCACCACGCTTACCCGCATCGGAGGGCATTACCGATTCGACAGCCGCCCAGAACTCATCAGAAATCACACCCATACGTGTCACCGCGAAATCGTCGCTGTTCAACACCTTTCAATTCGGGAGACACGCCCTAGACACCGTCCGCGGAGTCGGCCCGATCGGACAGCGCCCACCGGTCAGCCGATAGGCGAGTGGTACGGATCCGGGTCATGACACGCCCAGTGCGTTCAGGACGGTGCGGAACTTCGCGGTGGTCTCGGCGACCTCATCCTCCGAGTCGGATTCGGCGACGATCCCGCCACCGGCACGTGCCAGTGCACTGCGGCGATCCGCCGACAACTCCGCGCCTCGCAGCGCCACCATCCAGCGCCCGTCGCCGGCCGCGTCGCACCATCCGACCGCCCCCGCGTAGAACCCGCGGTCGCCTTCGATGTCGGCGATGGTGTCGACCGCCATCGCGGTCGGAACGCCGCCGACGGCCGGGGTCGGGTGCAGTGCGAGAGCGAGATCCAATGCGGTGGTTGACGTTCCGCGTAGCGTGCCGTGAACCGGTGTGCGCAGATGCCACAGCGCCGCGGTGCGGCTCAGCTGCGGCTCGGCCGCGACGTCGAGATGACGGCACAGCGGTGCCAGCACGTCGGCGATGGTGTCGACCACCAGCCGGTGCTCGTGGCGGTTCTTGCCCGAGGCCGCCAGCGCCGCACCGGCCGCCGTGTCGACGGCCGGATCGGCCGACCGGGCCGCCGAGCCGGCGAACGGCTGGCAGATCACCTGATCGCCATCCCGGGCCACGAGCAGTTCGGGGCTAGCGCCGATCAGGACCGTGCCGTCGAACGGTGGCCCGGCGGGGGAGAGGTCGGCGAGGTAGGCCGTCGCCTCCGGATCGGCGGCGGCCAGCCGGCCGAGGATGGCCAGCGGGTCAATCGGTGTGTCGGTCACCAGGCGCAGCGCGCGCGCGAGAACGACCTTCTGCAGGGGGTTTTCGGGATCCCGCAGCAGTCGCAACACCGCCTCGACGCGCGACCGGTGCCCGGCCAGGTCGGGAACCGCCTCGGCGATCCGCACCGCGGGCAGCTCGCCGTGGGTCGGCGGCAGGGTGTCGTGCACTCGCACGGGTGCCAACAGAGCGGCGCGCCGGCGAAGATCGAACGGCAGGGCGCCGACGACCAGGTCGGCCGAACCATCGCGCAGAGCGCGACCGGCATCGTCGACGTCGTCGTATCCAGTCCGAATGCCCTCTGCCACAAGGGTTCCGGCCGGACCGGTCAGGACGAAGGTAGTCTTCACGTCTCGCAGGCGGGGTGGCTGGTGAGGCCCAGTGCGGACAGTTGGCGAAGTCCGTACTCGAAACCGCAGACCGAGACCGCGGCGGTGCCGAACCCGTACCGGGCGCCCTCGCGCAGCGGTTGTTCGACCCAGCGGGTGATCACCGCACGGGAGAAGTGGCCGTGGCTGACGAATACCACGTCACGCTCGGCCATGTGGTCCAGCGCGTAGGCCACGGCCTGGTCGGCCCGCATGCTGACCTGGTCCACGCTCTCCCCGCCCGGACAGCCATAGGTCCACAACAGCCAGCCGGGCGTCTCGGTCCGGATCTGGTGGGTGGTCAAGCCCTCGTAGTCGCCGTAGTTCCATTCGGCCAGCAGGGGAGTCACCTCGTCGACGGCGAGACCGGCGAGTTCAGTGGTGGCCAGAGCGCGTTGACGCGGGCTGCTGACCACCAGGGGGTTGTCAAGGTCGAGCCGGGTCAGCGTCTGGGCGGCCAGCTGTGCCTGTTGGCGGCCGACTTCGGTGAGATCGAGGTCGGTGGTACTGGTGTGTTTGCGGTCACGCGACCACTCGGTTTCGCCATGACGGAGCAGGACCAGCCGATGGTTGCCGACACTCACGTGAATCGATTCTGCCCCAACCTGACAGGATGGACCCCGTGACCCGAGTACTGGCAGTGGCCAACCAGAAGGGTGGAGTGGCCAAGACAACCACGGTGGCGTCATTGGGGGCGGCGTTCGTCGGGGAGGGCAAGAAGGTCCTACTCGTCGATCTGGACCCCCAGGGATGCCTCACCTTCTCGCTCGGCACCGACCCGGACAAGCTGGCGGTGTCGGTGCACGAGGTGCTGCTCGGGGAGGTGGAACCCAACGCGGCGGTCGTCGAGACACCGGAGGGGATGAGCCTGCTGCCGGCCAATATCGACCTCGCCGGCGCTGAGGCGATGCTGCTGATGCGGGCCGGGCGCGAGTACGCGCTCAAGCGTGCGCTGGACAAGCTCGCCGGCACCGCCGGGCCGGCGAAATCGGGAAGCGCCGGGCCGGCGAAATCGGGAAGCGCGGAGCGTCCGTTCGACGTCGTGATCATCGACTGCCCGCCGTCGCTGGGCGTGCTTACTCTGAACGGGCTGACCGCGGCTGACGAGGTGATCGTTCCGCTGCAGTGCGAGACCCTCGCTCATCGCGGGGTGGGGCAGTTCCTGCGCACGGTGACCGACGTCCAGCAGATCACCAACCCCAAGCTGACGCTGCTCGGCGCACTGCCGACGCTGTACGACGCCCGCACCACCCACAGCCGTGACGTGCTGTTCGACGTCGCCGACCGCTACGACCTTCCGGTGCTGTCGCCGCCGATCCCCCGGACGGTGCGCTTCGCCGAGGCCAGTGCGTCGGGGTCGTCGGTGATCGCCGGACGCAAGAACAAGGGCGCTCTCGCCTACCGGGAGTTGGCCAACGCCCTGCTGAAGCACTGGACGTCGGGCACGTCGCTGCCCACTTTCAGTCCCGCGGGGTAGCCGCCCGGCTGATGTCGGGCGGTTTCAGCCGGGTCCGTAGCCGGCCAGGCCGGCGTCGCGCTGCTCGATCACCGTCTGCCCTGCGACGGCCGGCAGCACCGGGCCGGTGCCGGCCGGGTGGGTCAGCGGGATGACCCGCTCCCGGATGCCGTCGGCGGTGTTGTAGACGGCCAGGCCATCGGCGACCGGGACCAGCAGCCGGCCGGCCATCATGGTGGCCGGTCCGACCGGAGCCAGCGGGCCGTCCCCGTCGATGGTGTACCGGTAGGTCAGCCTGGCGTCGAAGACCATGACGGTGCGGCCGGTCCACCAGGTGATCATGTCCCCGGCGCGGGTGACGGCTGGGACGGCGCCGAACACCGGCGCCGCGGGCGCGGGGGTGCCGGACAGCTTGGTGCCGGTGTCGTCGTAGACCGCGATTTCGGGACGGGGGACCGGCAGGTACACCGCCGTCGTGGTGCCGGCGACCGCCAGGACCCGGGCTTCGGCGTCGATGGGCACCCCGGGCAGCGACACCCGTTTGGTGTCCGGTTCGTCCTCTTCCTTGGCCGGTTTCAGCAGAGTCAGCCGCAGATCCTTCTCGCCTGTGCAGGCCTCCAGAACTGCGACCGCGCTCTCGCTGCCGGCGGCAGACATCAGGGTGCACCCCGCGCCGAGTTTGGTGTTGACCGGCTTCACCGGCGCGTCGATCTCCCCGTAGGACAGCATCCGCACCAGGTCGGAGCGCCACAACTCCAGCCGGGTGGTGCCGGCGGACAGCACCGCGCCGCCGTCGGAGGTCAGCAGCACGATGTTGTCGGCGTAGCTGGTGCGGGTGGGGCCGCGGCGCCCGGTCGCGGCCTGGATTCCGCTGACCTGCCCGCAGCCGCGGCGGTCGGGGTAGACCGCGACCGCCAGGTCGTAGACGTAGGACACCCCGCACAGGTCGAGGTCGCGGGCGTAGCTCCAGCGCTGCTGTCCGGTCTGGGAGTCCAGGCCGGTCATGCTTCGGCCGTCGCCGGTCACCACGGTGCCGCCGAGCACCACCGGTGTCCGGGTGCGGGCGCTCGACGACGTCCAGCGCTGCTGCAGTCCGGCCGGCACCGCGGCCGCAGCGGTGGGGCTCGGTGCGGTACCGGTGCCCGGGTGGAACTCGGTGGTCCGGGCCGAACTGCGCCACCAGACGGCCGTGACGAGCAGAGTCACCACGGCGGCTATCGCCGCCGCGGCGAGGAGATCACCTCTGGTGCGGCGTTCCGGTCGGATCATGCGTCAGTTCGAGGAGGCGGCCTCTGCGGCCTTGCGGGGGCCGCGACGCCGACGCCGACGCCGGCCGCTGGTCGTTCCGTCGGCATTCTGGGTCGATGGGGCGGCTGAGCCGTCCACGGAAACCGTTGCGGCGGAATGATTTTCGGAGTTCCCGGGGGCCCCCTCCGCGCCGCTGCGGGTGCGCCGCCGGGAGCGGGTGCGGGCGGCCCGGTCCGGCTTGTCGGTGGAGGAGATCCGACTCTCGTCCTGGCGGACCTCGCCGGGACGACGGGCCGAATCCTCCCGGGGGCGACGGGCGCCGTGGGTTTTGCGTGCGGTGCCGACCGCCCCGCCGGCTTCGGCCGGGATGCCGATCTCCTCGTAGAAATGCGGCGAGGTCGAGTACGTCTCCGCGGGGTCCGGGCAGTCGAGATCGAGTGCCTTGTTGATCATCGACCAGCGCTCGAGTTCGTCCCAGTCGACCAGGGTGATCGCGATACCGGTCTTACCGGCCCGGCCGGTGCGGCCGATGCGGTGGACGTAGGCCTGCTCGTCCTCGGGGATCTGATAGTTGATCACGTGGGTGATGTCGTCGATGTCGATGCCGCGGGCCGCCACGTCGGTGGCCACCAGCACGTCGACCTCCCCAACGCGGAACGCCTTGAGGGCTTTCTCGCGGGCGATCTGGCCCAGATCTCCGTGGACCGCGCCGACTTTGAAACCGCGCTCGGCGAGCTCGTCGGCGACCTTCTGGGCGGTGCGCTTGGTGCGGGTGAAGACCATCGTGGCGCCGCGCCCCTTCGCCTGCAGGATGCGGGCGACCATCTCGATCTTGTCCAGTGCGTGGGCGCGGTAGGCGAACTGCTCGGTGGTCTCATGGGTGGCCGACCCCTGCACGCCTTCGGCGCGGATGTGGGTCGGCTGATTCATGAAGGTTCGGGCCAGCGTGATGATCGGACCCGGCATGGTCGCCGAGAACAGCATCGACTGGCGATCGTCGGGGATGCGGCTCAAGATGCGTTCGATGTCGGGTAGGAAGCCCAGGTCGAGCATCTCGTCGGCCTCGTCGAGCACCAGCACCGAGAGCCCGCCGATCTGCAGGTGACCCTGCTGGGCGAGGTCCAGCAGCCGGCCCGGGGTGCCGACGACGACATCGGCGCCCCTCTGCAGCGACTCGATCTGGGGCTCGTAGGGGCGCCCGCCGTAAATGGACACCACGCTCAGCGGCCGCTGCCCGTTTTCGCCGGCCTTGAGGTACTTCGCGGCGTGTTCGAGGTCTTCGTAGACCTGAATGCACAATTCGCGGGTCGGCACCACGATCAGGGCGCGCGGGGCGCCGGTGAGCGGGCGGGTGGTGTCGTTGGTGATGCGGTCCAGCAGGGGCACGCCGAAGGCGAGGGTCTTGCCCATGCCGGTCCGGGCCTGACCGATCAGATCGTCACCGGCCAGCGCCAGCGGCAGGGTTAGTTCCTGGATTGCGAACGCGTTCTCGATGCCCTTCTCGGCCAATGCGCGGACGATCTCGTCGCGCACGCCGAGTTGGGCGAAGTTGATGGGGGTATGGGTATGCAGATGTGTCATGGATGGTCTTCCGTTGTCGTTCCTCGTACTTGCTTCACGCGCGCACGGGTTCGATCATCGGAATGCGGGCCTCGCGCCACCGTTTGAGGATCGTTGACGACGGATCGTTGACGACGGAGAGGCGGGCCCACTGCGTGCACGCACATTACCGATGACAATGGTACCTGGTCGGGGCTCTGAAGGGAGATAGCGCGGCTACAGTGACGTCCATGGAAGCGACCTCGCGGACGACAACGGCGGCTTCCTCGGGGACGACGCAGGCGGTTCCCGCCGCGACGGTTCCGGCGGACCATCCCGGCATCAACGAGTTGTTCACGTTGCTCGCCTACGGCGAGGTCGCCGCGTTCTACCGGCTGACCGAGGAAGCCCGGATGGCGCCGGACTTGCGTGGACGCGTCAACATGGCGCGGATGGCCGCGGCCGAGATGGGGCATTTCGAACTGCTGCGCGCGACGCTGGAATCCCGCGGGGTTGACGTGTTGCCGGCGATCACCCGCTACGCCCCGGCGCTGGAGCAGTACCACCGGCTGACCACCCCGAGCACCTGGCTGGAGGCGCTGGTCAAGACCTACGTCGGCGACGCGATGGCCGCCGACCTGTATCTCGCGATCGCCAGTTCGCTGCCCCCGGAGGTGGCCGACGTGGTGCGCTCCGTGCTGGCCGAGACGGTGCACTCGCAGTTCGTGGTGGCCGAAGTGGTGTCGGCGGTCACCGCCAGCGGGCGCCAGCGCAGCCGGCTGGCGCTGTGGTCGCGCCGCCTGCTGGGCGAGGCGATCACCCAGGCGCAGTACGTCCTGGCCGAACACGACGAGCTGGTCGACCTGGTGCTGGCCAGCGGGGGCCTGGGTCAGGTGACGGATCTGTTCGACCGGGTTCAGCGGACCCACGACGAGCGGATGCGCCAGTTGCGACTGGCCTGAATCTCATCGATTGCAGGTGGTGAAGGTTCCGTAGTCGGTCTGCGACACCACCGTCGAACCGGCGGCGTCGGTGATCCAGCAGTTCAGCTGGCTGCCGTGGCTGTTGGCGGTGATGTAGTTGACCGGCAGGTCCGGCACGATCGTCATCGTCCAGGGCAGCGTCACGTTCTCCACGGTGCGCAGCGCTCCGGTCTCGTCGGCGTAGACCACCGTGACCGGGTCGTCGGGGCGCTGGTGTCCGGCGATGGTGTAGACGATCTGGCGCAGGTCCAACTGCGGTTGGGCGGACTTCGACGTCGGTTTCGAATCCAGGCGCACCGGGACCTCCGCCGATGCCGTCACAGTGACCGCCTGCGGGACGGCGCGCGGGGTGTCGGGTCCGGCGGTCGCGACGACGATGCGCGGTGCGGCTGCGGTCCGGTCGTCCGGGCCGCCGCCGTTGAGGACCCCCACGGCGACCGCGCCGGCCGCCGTCACGGCCAGGGTTGCCATCGCCAGCCCGGCCAGCGCGGTGCGCCTATCCACGATCACCTGACCAGGCTAGGCAGACCGCCGACCGGTCCCGTTCCGGCGCACGGACCCGTTGTCATGCTGTTACCGCAGCTTGATGGCTTGTTTGTCAAACCGTCCCGCACGGCCGCACCGGCCCGGCCGGGCGTCCACTAGCCTTCCGTGGAGAGCCAAATGGAAAGGGGCCGCTGTGGAGGTCAAGATCGGAGTCTCGGACAGTCCCCGTGAGCTGGTGTTCAACAGCTCCGACACGCCCGAGCTGGTCGAGCACCAGATCAAGCAAGCCCTGGGTGACACCTCGGGGGTGCTGAGTCTGAGCGACGACAAGGGCCGGCGTTTCCTGGTGCAGACCTCCAAGATCACCTATGTCGAGATCGGGGCCGCAGACGTGCGCCGGGTGGGCTTCGGGGTCGCCGCGACCTCGTAGGTCCGCCCGTCGTCCCCTCGTACGTCCGCCGGTAGGTCCCGGCGGCTCAGCCGCGGTTCAGCGGCACGTGCGACAGGCCGCCCCAGGCGAACTGCACGGTGCCCTCGACCGCATCCTCTTTGGGGATCGGCCGGTCGGCGCCCAGCCAGTACCGCGCACAGTCGACGCTGATGCCGACGAGGCCGACGGCGATCATCCTCGCCCGGTGCGGGTCCAGGCCGGAATCCCGGCTGATCAGGTCGAACACCGCGTCGGTGCAGGCCCCGATGGCAACCTTGACCTGGTTGGCCACCTGCGGCTCGGTGGCGTAGTCGTTCTCGAAGATCAGCCGGTAGCCCTGGCTGTCGTGTTCGATGAAGTCGAAGAACGCCTGGACGGCTGCGCGCAGTCGCCGGCGGTTGTCGGTGGTGGTGCTCAGCGCCTCCTGCACGCCGGCCACCAGGATGTCCCCGTGCTGCTGCAGCACCGCGAGATAGAGATCCAGCTTGCTGGAAAAGTGTTGGTAGAGAACGGGTTTGCTGACGCCGGCGCGGTCGGCGATCTCGTCCATGCCGGCCGAGTGATAGCCGCGGTCGACGAAAACATCGCTGGCCGTGGCCAGCAACTGGTCGCGGCGTTCACCCCGGGGGAGCCGGCTGCCGCCGGCGCGCTTGCGCGCGGCCGCGCCAGTCAGATTGCTCATCAAACCCCTCGAGACGTGAACTCGACACCGGCGCTGTGACCCGCGGCACCGGCATTCGTCCCGACATTACTACCCGCACCTGACGGGGATTCCGGGCTGTCGTCGCCGCTCGACACGCGCGTGCCCCGAGGCCGCCGGACCGCGGGTTATGCGATCCTGGGTCGGTGACCAATGAGTCGGGGCCCCGCGGGGATGGTCGCGTGCCGGTGCTGCACAGCGAGTGGAATCAGCCGCTGCGTGCCCTGCGTGACCCGCTCGCCGAGGACTCCGGGCGGGCCCGGGCCAACCGCGAAGACCGCGGCCAGGTGCGCAAACAGAGCTGGCTGGGCCGGTTCTTGTCGACGTACGGCTGGCGGGCGTACGCGCTGCCGGTGCTGGTGGTGCTGACGGCGGTGGTGCTCTACCAGACGTTCACCGGGACGGTCGCCCCGGCCACCGAGGCGCCTGTCAAGGGTCCGCCCACGATCGGCTCGTTGGGGACGACGATCATCGGCGCCCCGCCGCGCGGGCTCACCGAGTTCGACGCGAGCCTGCCCACCGGCCAGTTGCCGGCCGGCGGCCCGTTCACCGAGGCCGGCGCCAAGGCCTGGCACATCGTCCCGGGCACCACACCCAAGGTCGGCGAGGGCACGGCCAAGACGTTCACCTACACCGTCGAGATCGAGGACGGCGTCGACACGTCGTCGTTCGGCGGCGACGAAGGGTTCGCCCGGATGGTGACCGAGACCCTGGATAACCCCAAGAGTTGGACGCACAACCCGCAGTTCGCCTTCCAGCGGGTCGACGCCCCCGATGCCAAGCCCGACTTCCGGGTGTCGCTGACCTCCCCGGCCACCGTGCGGGAAGGCTGCGGCTACGAGATCCAGCTCGAATCGTCCTGCTACAACCCGGTTTACGGCGCGGACGCCGAGCCGCGGGTCTTCGTCAACCTGGCCCGCTGGGTGCGCGGCGCGATGCCGTTCCAGGGCGACATCGGCTCCTACCGGCAATACCTGATCAACCACGAGGTCGGCCACGCCATCGGCTACACCAGCCACGAACCGTGCGATCGCAACGGTGCGCTGGCGCCGATCATGATGCAGCAGACCTTCTCGACGTCGGACAACGACGCCTCCCGCTTCGATCCGGGCTCGGTCAAGCCGGACAACAAGACCTGCCGCTTCAACGCCTGGCCGTATCCGATCGCCTAATTCGAACCCGACATGCCCGCCTACTGAAGCCCCGTTCTCGCACGCCACGCTTACCCTGACCATGTGATTGACGACCGACCGCCCGACCATGTGCTGGCGGCGTTCGGTCTGAAGGGCGCCGATCCCGAGCCGCTGGCGGGAAGCTGGGAGGGCGGCTGGCGCTGCGGCGAGATCGTGCTGTCGCCGATTGCCGACCACCCCCGTGCCGCCTGGTCTGCCAAAGTCCGCGAGACGCTGTTCGTCGACGGACTCCGCTTGTCCCGCCCGGTGCGCTCCACCGACGGCCGTTATGTGGTATCCGGTTGGCGCGCAGACACTTTCGTCTCGGGCTACCCGGAGGCGCGGCACGACGAAGTCGTCTCGGCAGGGGTGCGGCTGCACGAGGCCACCGTCGCCTTCGAGCGGCCCAGGTTCCTGACCCAGACGCCAGTGCCACCGTGGACGGAAGTCGACGTGTTCACCACGGCCGACCGCGCGGCCTGGGAGGACCGACCGCTGCGGGCGTTACCTCCGGGTGCCCCGGCACTGCCCGACGCAGGGGACCGGGCGCACGCCGTCGAACTCATCACTCAGCTGGCCGGTCTGCGCCGGGCCACGACCAGTCCCAGCCAGGTGGTCCACGGAGATCTGTACGGCACGGTGCTGTTCACCGGCAGCGCGGCCCCGGGCATCACCGACATCGCCCCGTGTTGGCGGCCGGCCCCGTGGGCGGCCGGGGTGGCCGTGGTCGACGCGCTGTCCTGGGGCGAGGCCGACGACGGGCTGATCGAGCGGTGGGACTTCCTGCCGGAGTGGCAGCAGATGTTGTTGCGCGCGTTGATCTTCCGGCTGGGTGTGCATGCATTGCATCCACGTTCCACCCCGGAGGCGTTCCCCGGCCTGCTGCACACCGCGGCACTGGTGCGGATGACGCTCTAGTCCGACGACCGATGCGGAGCGCAGCGACGAGGAGGAGTCGGACAATCAGACTCTAGTCCGACGATCAGAATCAGCCGCCGAAGTCGTGCCGCACTGACCACGCACCGGCCAGCGGAACCCGGCCGTCGTCGGCGAGTACTCCTTCGGCCCGCAGCAGATCCAACTGCTGCGACGCCAGATGCGGGGCCGGCCGTCCGGTCGCTGGGAGCACCCGGTGCCAGGGCAGTTCGGCGGAGTCGACGCGCATAATCCAGCCCACGATCCGGGGGCTGGAAAGGCCTGCGGCACAGGCGATATCGCCGTACGTCGACACCCGTCCCGACGGGATCGCGGCGACCAGGGCCCGGACCTGCTCGATCTGTTCGTCGGTGACTCTGGGCACCTACCCGAGGTGCTCCCGGATCACCGCTGCGGTCTGCGCCGGCTGGACCTGAGCCACCATGTGCAGGCACGGAAAATCCACCAGCGTGAAATCCGCACCCAAATGGGCCGACAGGGCGTCGATCAACGCCTCGGTCACAAACGGCGGATCCTGGTGGGCCGCGCGGATCAGCGTCGTGCGGGTTCCCTTGTGCGGCAACGCGATATCGCGAGCCAACTCACTCCAGTACGACATCATCGCCGGTATGCTCACCCGCCAGCCGAAACGTCCGTTCGGCAGCGCCATGAGGTGCTCGTCGAGGTCGTCGTCGAGTTCGGCGGGCGGCACGTCGGCCCACACCCCGGTCGACTTCTCGGTGCGCGCCTCGGCGCGGTCGGGGTAGTCCGGCGAGGCCAGCATCGCCTCGGCGATCTCCTGCATCCATCGACCGTCGAGGGCGACGGCCGGGTCCAGCAGGACCACACCGGACACCAGATCGGGACACTGGGCGGCCAGGTGCAAGGCCACGGCACCGCCGAAGGAATGCCCGACCACCACCACCGGCCCGTCCGCCTCGCTCTCGATCAGCCCGGCCAGCGCGGCGACGTTGGCGTCGATCGTCCACGGCGCGGCGTAGGTCGACCGGCCGTGGCCGATGAGATCCGGTGCCAGGACCGCGACATCTTGGAGGTAGTCGGCGGAAAGGTTGTGCCAGCGCCGGCCGTGGCCGGTCAGCCCGTGGATGGCCAGGACCCGGGCGGGGCCCGGTGGCCCGTAGCGCGGCACGTGGAGCGACGTCCGGGACTGCATGGCCGTCAATCCTAAGTCGGGCCCGCCTCAGGGTGCCGAGTCGCCGCTCCACTGGAAGCTGTTGACGTACTTGCCCAGGTCTTGAGCGAGTTGCAGGTTGGCTCCCGAGGGCAGCCCGGGGCCGGAGTTGGGCCCGAAGGTGCGGTACGGCCCGGTCGCGAAAGCCACCAGGGCGAGGTCGTTCTTCACCGCCGCCATGGCCAGGATCCGCTGCCTGCTGGAGGAGGCCGAGGGGTTCTGCGGCCAGAAATCGGCGAGCACGCCGTAGCCGGGCTCGTAGCCGACCATGGCGTTGGGGATCTCGTAGGCGACCTTGGCGTCGGGGAAGCGCTTCTTCAGCAGGGACTCCACGATGTCCCGGGCGGGACGGCCTGCTGCCGGCTGGGAGAACAGCTGCATGACGCCGGTGTCCCCGCCGACGAACTTGGCGGTGACGCCGTTGTCGTTGAGGGTGACCTCGTAGGCGGATTCCGGGGTGGGGTAGGAGACCGAGAACTCCCCACCCGGTGCGGTGAACCGGGGCAGGCCGGTCACCGGAGTCCCGGCGGGGGGCCGGCCGCACTCCGGCGGGCACATGTAGTGCGCGACCTTCGGGGTCAGCATGAGCGTCACCCCGGCCAGGATCACGGCCACCGTGGCCACCACGACTCCCCATCGGCCCACCAGCCAGCCGACGCGGGGAGGCCGCAGCGCCGGCGCCCGGTAGGTCCCGGCAGGCAGCGCATATCCGGGATAGGTCGTCTCCGTCGGTCCCGTGACGTCGGCCCGGCCCTGCCGAGCGTCCTCGGCGGGCTGCGGACGGACACTGCGGCGCTCATTGCGGGAGGTGCGCGTCGACGCCCGGGTGGCGGACCCGCAGGCCGGACAGAACGCCATGTCGGGCACCACCATCTCGCACTGGATGCACAGCAGAGGCTGGTCCTGGCGGATCGGGTCGTGGGTCTCGTGCAGCAGCGCCAGTTGCAGCGCAACGCGCAGGACCAGCACGGCCAGCACGGCCGCGCTGACATGGATGGCGAGCATGACCATCTGGGGCAGCCCGACGATGTCGACCACGCCCACCGCGGTGTGAACCAGCAACACCGCCGCGGTCAGCAGCGCCAGCAGCAATCGCACCCGCCGGTCGTGCGGACCGCCCGGCGTGAACCACAGCAGGAGGCCGGCGATGCCGCCGGCGGCGGCTGCGGTGACCGGGATCGTCACCCCGGTCATCAGCACCTCGACGATCAGTCCCTGCACCGGTCGGACGTGGGCGAACAATCCGGTGGTGAACTGCGGGGCCAGTCGCGCCAGCGTCGCCGCGGTCGTGAACACCAGGGCGCCCAGGGCGCCGATGACGAAGCCGTCCAACGACTCTCGTGTTCCCGGCCGGGTGAACCGCAGCACCACCGCCGGCAGCAGCATCAGCGTCATCCCGGTGGCCGGGATGCCGACTCCCTCGCCGATGAGGTGGTGCAGCGCCAGGCCGGCACTGATCGAGACGTCGTAGGTGCGTGCCACCAGTCCGCCGGTCAGCAACACCCACCCGGCCCCTAGGGCGGCGCCCAGCGCCGCGGCCAGGACGAGTGACGTCCGGGCGATGTCGCGGTCCAGTCTCGACGTGTGCAGGTAGAGCACGAACACCAGCGGCAGCCCGAGCGCGGACACCGCGATCCCGGCGGCGGGCAGTTTCACCGCCACCGAGACCGCCAGGGCGAGGAGGCCGACGAGCAGCGTCACCCGGAACGGTCTGCGGGAACGGCCGGGCAGGTGCGGGAATATCGCGCTGGCGAAGTGCGGGACCAGCACCCGTTCGGACGCCGCGGCCCCGAAGGCGCCGGGGCGCAACCGCTGCGGTGCGTCCCCGCTGCCGGCGTTCAGGTCGGTGCCGCACACCCCGCAGAAGTTCCCGGCCGGCACGTCGGCCCGGCAGCGCGGGCACCGGACCGTCGGCGGCGCCTCGGACGGACTGGCGTTCGACCCCGTCATATCGTCAGCTCCGTCATTCCGGCAGCCCCTTGGTGACGAGCAGGACCTTGGCCAGGTTGTCGACGTCGGGCGTTCCGAGTCCGGTCACCAGGTCATAGCCCGGGCCGGCGTCGTAGACGGCGTTGCCGCCCCGCACCACGTCATGAAACGCCGGTAGCCGGGCACCCTCGGCGGCCCGGTACAGCAGCGGGTTGATATCGCCGAGCGCGGCACCGCCGCGCTGGGTGAGGTACTCGTTGATCACGGCGGTGATCCCGGCCCACAACGGCGCCGACACCGAGGTGCCGCCGCTGACGATGACCTGCTGTTCGAACACGATCTTCACGCCGGTGAAGGGGTCGGCCACCGCCGAGATGTCCGGCGTCAGCCGCTTGCCCGCGCCCTGATCGAGTTTCACCCCGGCCTGCCAGAGCGGGCGTTCGTACAGCGCGGACACCCCCCCGGCCGTCCCCTGGGACAGCGGTGCGTCGAACCAGGCCGTCTCCTTCAGCCACGCGCCGGTGTCGTCGGTGGACAGTGTGGTGCCGCCGACCGACGTCATCTCGGGCATCGAGGCAACGGCGTCCAGGCCGATGTTGTCCTCGTGCGGCGGCGCCGACCACTCCTCGCCGCCCTTGCATTCCAAGCCGGCGAGATCGCCGCTGGCGTCGAACGCCGTGGTGCCGTTCTTGTGAGCGGCCGCCAGCGCAGCGCGCACCGGGACCAGGTCGGCGGCGGTGATCAGCTTGTCGCAGCCCCAGCCGATGGACAGACTCCACACCGCGCCCGGGTAGCGCCGGTCGGCGTCCTCCATCATCGCCGCGATCTTCTCGTAGGCGCCGTCGCCTTCCACCGTCGGCCGGGCGTTGACCAGAACCTTCTTCGCGCCGGGGGCGATGGCGTGGATCGCCTCGAGATCCATGGTGGCCTCACCGCGTCGCGATTGCGGCTGGCCACCCACCACATCGGGGGTGAACCTGGGCAGCTTGAACGTATCGGCGAACTGGTCGAGGTCGGCCTGATCGAACCCGTCGAAAGCGAACACGACCACGGTGACGCCCTCGCCGGTGAAGCCGGCCTCGCGCATCGGCGCGATGTTGTAGGCGCGCAGCAGCGCCGGGGGTGTCAGGCCCTGGCCGGGCACTTCCAGAGGCAACTGCCAGCGGTCGGCGTTGCGGTGCGGGGTGTAGCCGAGGATGCGCCCGAGGCCGCTCACCTCCGAGCGCACCGCGGCAGGAACCCCGGGCTGCTGGGGCGAGGCGTAGAAGGTTTGACTCCTTTTGCCCCGGTAGTCGTGCACATCGACGCCGAAGGCCCTGGCCATCGCGGCGCCGGTGCCTTCGACGAACGCCCACGTCGCGCCGGCGGGCCAGCGCACCGCCAGGCCGTGGTCCCGAGCCCAGCCGGTCAGCCGGTCCGGCCGGGAATCACTGTGTAGCGCCGCCGTCACCTGCATGTGGCCACCGCGGGCGGGACCGAGATCGGCGGATTCGGCCAACAGCGCCGCATACGGGCCGGCGATCCGGCCCGCGGGAACCGGGCGGTGACCGCCGGCCACCGCGATCACGGCGGCGGCGTTGACGGTGGCCAATGCGGCCGCGATCAACGCTCTCCGATTCCGGGTGATCACCGTCGCCCCTCCTTGTCGTCGCCGTTGGGGCGACTGTAGATGGTCTTGGGGGCCGCCGAGCGGGCACGATCAATCGTTGAACGCCAAGTCTTCCTTCGCGGCGCTGACCAGCATCTGTTTGAGCGTCGCCGGGGGCATGTCAGCGAGACTGGGCGCCTCGGCGTCGCTGTCTTTGTCCTGATCGCCGGTGGTGGCTTGCCGGCCCGGTGGATTTTGGGTGGACGGCTCGGTCTTGGCGGGCGCCAGACCTCTGACACTGAGCTTGAGGACGACGTCGCGTGGCAGCGCGAGTTCGTTGAAGCTGACGAAGTAGGAGTCTTGCAGCGCCTTCGACAGTTCGACGACCCGGTGCGAGCCGACGAGTTCGGCGTCGGAGATCGCGGTGGAGAGTCTGTCGAAGGCCGGCTGGAACTGGCTGCTGAGCCGGCCGTAAATCTCCAAATCGTCCTCGGGAGTCGCTCCGGCGTCCTTGAGCGGCTTGTGTGCCTCCGCGGTCGCGGTCTGGATCGCGACCTGCTTCATGACGTTATCCACGCTGGATACCTGGGCCAGCAGATCGGCGTAAATCTTCTCCCGGTTATCGCGCCGGTACTGTTCGATCGCTTGGCGTTCTTGCGCTTTGGCCTCGATGTTGGCCGTGAAGAGACTGGCGCCCGCGGCGAGCAGGCCACCCAGCAGGACGCCCACCAGTGGCAGAACGGCGTCGTTGAGTGCACCACGATCCTTCTTTGCGGGCGGCGCATCGCTGTCGTCCGTGTCCGGGGACCGATCGTCCTCGCTGAGAAACGTCGCTGAGTCGTCACCGGGATTCATGACCGGGGAGCATAGACCGGATGCGCAGCGGTTTCTGCAATCCACCGGCCTCGCCCGGTCCCAGTGCGAACGAGCTGGCCCTACTCTGAGCCGCGTGCGAATCCTCCTCGTCATCCCGATCCTGACGGCCGTCGCGGCGGTTGCCTGCGTGCTGTGGCCGCCGGCTCGCCGCTTCATCTGGCCGGCGGTGACGTTGGCGGCGATCAACGTGGTGTTCACCCCGTTCACCAGTGGGGAGTGGTTTTACCAGCACAAGGAGGACGCCGCCTACCAGAAGGCCGTGGCCAGGGGCGATTTCACCCAGTTTGACGATCTGCTCGGCGGGCATGACCCGCGCTTGCTCCCCCGGATGATCGCGATCGCGGTGGGCCTGTTGCTGGTCCTTATCGTGTTCGCCTTGCTGCGGGTCCGTGCCGCCCGGGGTATACCCGTGCCGCCCGCGACGTCGGCGATCGTCGGCGGCGCGGTCCTGCTCGCCGCCGCGGCGACCCTGGTCCAGGGATACCTTCTGATCACCTGAGTTTCAGACTTCCCGGTTCCCGCCCGGCGGCGGGCCGTTGTGCAAGACTCACGGCCATGGGTTCGGGGGAGGGGCAGGCGCTCACTCTGCGCAGCCTCGGCGCGGCCAGCACCGTGACCGGTTCCAAACACCTGCTGGAAAGCGGCGGCCGGCGAATCCTGGTGGACTGCGGCCTGTTCCAGGGCGTGAAGAACCTCCGCGAACTCAACTGGGCGCCGCTGGAGGTGGATCCGGGCAGCATCGACGCCGTCCTCATCACCCACGCGCACCTCGACCACACCGGGTACCTGCCGCGGCTGGTGAAAGAGGGCTTCGGGGGGCCCATCGTCTGCACCGCGGCGACCGCCGCCGTCGCCGAGATCATCCTGCGCGACAGCGCCTACCTGCAGGAGCGCGACGCGGCGTTCCTCAACAAACACCAGGCCAGCAAGCACCATCCGGCGTTGCCGTTGTACGACAGCGAGGACGCCCGTCGCACGTGCGAGTTGTTCACCACCCGCCCGTTCGGCCGGGAGTTGAGCCTTCCCGACTTCACCCCAACCGATCAGGGGCCGGCGGTGACGTTCCGCCGCGCCGGCCACATCCTCGGGGCCTCGACGGTGGAGGTGAACTGGGCGGGCCGGCGGATCGTGTTCAGCGGAGACCTCGGCCGCTACGACGACCCGATCATGTTCGATCCCGAACCGGTCCCGTCGGCGGACTACCTGGTGATGGAGTCCACCTACGGCGACCGGGTGCGCGAGCGGACCGACCCCATCGACAAGCTGGCCGACGTCATCGGTGCGACGGTCAATCGCGGCGGCACAGTGGTGGTCCCGGCCTTCGCCGTCGGCCGCGCGCAGACGCTGCTCTACTACCTGTGGACGCTGCGCGAGGCCGGCCGGCTGCCGGACGTGCCGGTGTATCTGGACAGCCCGATGGCGATCAACGCCAGCGAACTGCTCGGTACCTACTCCGACGACCACCGGCTCGGGCCGGAGGTCTACCAGAGCATGTGCGCGATGGCCACCTACACCCGCGACGCCGAGCAATCGATGAAGATCTCGGCCAGCACCGACCCCAAGGTCGTCATCTCGGCCAGCGGCATGGCCACCGGTGGCCGGATCCTGCACCACCTCAAGGCTTTTGCGCCGGATCCACGCAACACCATCATGATCACCGGCTACCAGGTGCCGGGCACCCGTGGCGCTTCGATCATCGCCGGGGAGCGCCAGGTGCGGATCTACGGCGAGTGGGTGCCGATCAACGCGCAGGTGGCCAACCTGGCGATGCTGTCGGCGCACGCCGACGCCGACGAGCTCATCCGGTGGGCCAAGGGATTCACCGCCCCGCCGCGCCGGGTGTTCGTGGTGCACGGCGAACCGCAGCCGGCCGACACGCTGCGCCGGCGTCTGGACCGTGAATTGGGCTGGCAGGCAACGGTGCCCAGACCTAACGAGGTCTTCGACCTTTAGATCCGGATAACCGTCTTCTCGGCGGCAGTTTTGTCGGAGCCTCGTGATGGTATGCCTGCATGACTGCTCCCGACGATCTGCTGGAGCCCGGTCTGCGCGGCACCGTTCGGGTGCTCGGCGGTCCGGGCACCGGCAAGAGCACCCTGCTGGTGGAGGTGGCGGCCGCGCATATCAACGCCGGCCTGTCCCCGGAATCGGTGCTGCTGCTGACCGGGTCCGGCCGACTGGCCGCCGCCACCCGCGGGGCGCTGACGGCCCGGCTGCTGGGCGCCCGCGCCTCGGCGCCCGGCGAGGTGACGGTGGTACGGGAGCCGCTGGTCCGGTCGGTGCACAGCTACGCCTTCTCGGTGCTGCGCACCGCTGCGGCCCGGGCCGGGGACCCGCCGCCGCGGCTGTTCACCGGCGCCGAACAGGACGGCGTCACCAGCGAATTGCTGGCTGGGGACCTGCTGGACGGTGCGTCCGGATGGCCGCGGGAACTGCGCCCCGCGCTGACCACCGCCGGCTTCGCCACCGAACTGCGTGACCTGCTGGCCCGCTGCGCCGAGCGTGGGGTCGGCCCCGCGGAGTTGCAGCGCCTGGGCCGGGCGTCCGGACGTCCCGAATGGGTGGCGGCCGGCCGCTTCGCGCGCCAGTACGAGCAGGTGATGGCGCTGCGCGCCTCGGTCGGCACCGCCGCCCCGCAGGCCACCGTGCCCGCTCTGGGAGCCGCGGAATTGATCGGTGCGGCGCTGGAGGCGCTGGCCGCCGACGCCGATCTGCTGGCCGCCGAACGGGCGCGATTCCGGCTGCTGCTCGTCGACGACGCCCAGCATCTCGATCCGCAGGCGGCCCTGCTGGTTCGGGTGCTGGCCGCCGGCGCCGATCTGGCTCTGCTGGCCGGTGACCCGAACCAGTCGATCTTCGGATTCCGCGGCGCCGACCCGCAGTGGCTGGTCTCGGGTGACGCGCCGACGGTGGTGCTGTCCCGGTCGCACCGGTGTGCACCGGCGATCACCCGGACCCTCGCCGGTGTGGCCGCCGGGCTGCCGGGCACCGCATGGCGGGTGCTCGACGGGGCCGACGGCGTCGAAGGTTCGGTCACCGTCCGGGTCGCCGACTCCCCGAGTGCCGAGTGGGCGCTGATCGCCGACGCGCTACGCCGGGCCCACCTGATCGATGGCCTGCCGTGGTCGCAGATGGCGGTGATCGTCCGGTCCCCGTCAGTGGCGGCGGCGCTGCCGCGGGCGCTGGCGGTGGCCGGCGTCCCGGTCAGTGCTCCGACGCTCAGCGGCCCGATCGCCGATCAGCCGGCGGCCCGCGCTCTGCTGACGGTGCTGGCCGCGGCTGCCCACGGACTCGACGGCGAGCAGGCGCTGGACCTGCTCAGCGGGCCGATCGGCCGGATGGACCCGGTGTCGCTGCGGCAGTTGCGCCGGGCCCTTCGCCGCGCCGCACAAGATCCTGACCGCCCGGCCGGGGCCTTGCTGATCGAGGCGCTCACCGGCCCGCCCCGTCGGTTGCCGCCCACCCTGGCCGGCCCGGTAAAGCGGGTCCGGGGCGTGCTCGCCGCCGCGGCCCGCAGCCAGCACACCCACCACGACCCGCGCTACACGCTCTGGCAGGCATGGGAGCGCAGCGGACTGCAGCGGCGCTGGCTCACCACGGCCGAACGCGGTGGTGCCGACGGTGCGCTGGCCGAGCGGAACCTCGCCGTGGTCACCGCGCTGTTCGACATCGCCGAGGCCTACGTCGCCCGCACCGCCGCGGCGTCGCTGGCCGGTCTGCTCGACCATGTGGCCGCCCTGCGGCTGCCGCCGGTCGTCGACGCCGGCCCGGTGGGGGAGACGGTGGCCGTGCTCAGCCCGCACGCCGCGCTGGACCGCGACTGGGAGATGGTGGTCATCGCCGGTCTGCAGGATGGCCTGTGGCCCAACACCACCCCGCGCGGTGGCGTGCTCGGCACCCAGCGGCTGCTGGACGTCCTCGACGGCCTCGGGGACGAGGTGTCGGCCCGTGCCCCGCTGCTGGCGGAGGAACGTCGGCTGCTCATCGCGGCAATCGGCCGGGCGCGCAGTCGGCTGCTGGTCACCGCGGTCGACAGTGACGGCGACGACGTCTGCCTCCCGTCGGCGTTCATCCCCGAACTGGCCAGGCTGGCCGGGGGCGCCGCGGAGCAATCCATCGTCGCGGTGCCCGCGCCGCCGGTGCTGTCGCCGGCCGGGGTGGTCGGGCGACTGCGGGCCGCGGTGTGTGCGCCGCCCGGTTGCATCGACGAAGGCGAGCGCGCCTGTGCCGCTGCGCAATTGGCGCGCCTGGCCACCGCGGGGGTGCCAGGGGCCGACCCGTCGCACTGGCAGGGCCTGGGCGGGCTGAGCATCGTCGAGCCGTTGTGGAGCGGTGAGCACTCCGTCACGCTCAGCCCGTCGACCCTGCAGACGTTGACCGACTGCCCACTGCGCTGGATGGCCGAACGCCACGGTGGCACCGCCCCGCGGGAACTGACCTCCACACTCGGCACACTGTTGCATGCGCTGCTCGCCGAGTCCGGCAAGTCCGAGGCCAAGTTGCTCGCCGAACTGGAAAAGCATTGGGCAGCTTTACCTTTCAGTGCGTCCTGGTATGCCGCCAACGAACTTGAGCGGCACCGTGCCATGCTGTCGGCGTTCATCGCCTGGCGGGCCGCCACCCGTCACGAGCTCACCGAAGTGGGCACCGAGGTGGACATGGAAGGCACGCTCGCGGAGCCGGTCGACGGGTTGCCGGGCGTGCGGGTGCGCGGCCGGATCGACCGCCTGGAGCGCGACGCCCAGGGCCGACTGGTCGTCGTCGACGTCAAGACCGCCAAGAGTCCGGTCAGTAAGGACGACGCGCAGCACCACGCCCAACTTGGCCTGTATCAACTCGCGGTGTCGGCGGGGCTGCTGCCCGACGGCGACCAGCCTGGCGGTGGTCGGCTGGTCTACGTGGGCAAGCCGTCGGCGAACGGAGCCGCCGAGCGTGAGCAGACGGCGCTGGGCCCCGACGACACTGCGCGCTGGCAGGAGTCCGTCCGCGCCGCCGCCGCGGTCACCGCCGGGCCCGGATTCGCCGCCCGGGCCAACCCCGGCTGCACGCACTGCCCGGTCCGGCCGACCTGCCCAGCGCATCGGAAAGCACAATGACTCCGCATCGGTCGTCGGAGTTGAGCCCCGCGGAACTTGCTGAGGCCCTTGGCCTTCCGGCGCCCACCGAGGAGCAGGCGGCGGTGATCTGCGCTCCGCCGGGGCCGTTGGTGGTGGTCGCCGGCGCCGGGGCCGGGAAGACCGAGACCATGGCCGCCCGGGTGGTCTGGCTGGTGGCAAACGGCTACGCCGATCCCGGCCAGGTTCTCGGGCTCACCTTCACCCGCAAGGCCGCCGGCCAACTGCTGCGCCGGGTCCGCTCGCGGCTGGCCCGGCTGGCCGGCCACCTCGGGTCCGAGTCCGCGGGCTCGGCCGGCCCGACGGTGAGCACTTACCACGCCTTCGCCGGTGCGCTGCTGCGCGAATTCGGCCCGTTGCTGCCCGTTGAACCCGACGCCCGGCTGCTCGGCGAGACCGAACGCTGGCAGCTGGCACTCGACGTCGTCAACAGCTATCCGCACCCGCTGCCGATCGAGGCGAGCCCGGCCCGCGTCACCGAGATGGTGCTGCGCCTCTCCGGCGACCTGGCCGAACACCTCGTCGACACCGCTGAACTGCGCCACACCCACGTCGAACTCGAACGGCTCGTACACACCCTGCCGCCGGGGCCGCGTCAGCGCGGCGAGCCCAACCAGCGATTGCTCGGCATGCTCGACACCCAGACCGAACGGGCCGCGCTGGTGCCGCTGATCGACGCTCTCCACGCCCGGATGCGGCAGGACAAGGTCATGGACTTCGGCAGCCAGATGTCCAGCGCCGCCCGCCTGGCCAGCGCGTGCCCGCAGGTCGGCGAGCAGCTTCGCGCCCGCTACCGAGTGGTGCTGCTCGACGAATACCAGGACACCGGCCACGCCCAGCGCATCGCGCTGTCGGCGCTCTTCGGCGGGGGAGTCGACGAGAGCCTGGCGCTGACCGCCGTCGGCGACCCGATCCAGTCCATCTACGGCTGGCGCGGTGCGTCGGCCGCCAACCTGCCCCGGTTCACCACCGACTTCCCCAACCCGGACCAGACCCCGGCTCCCACGCTGGAGCTTCGGACCAGTTGGCGCAATCCCCCGCGGGTTCTGCAGCTGGCCAACGCGGTCTCGGCCGACGCCCGGCGGCGGTCTGTCGCGGTGCGGCCGCTGCGGGCGCGCCCCGATGCCCCGGCCGGGACGGTCCTGTGTGCCCTGCTCAGCGATGTCGAGGCCGAAC
This sequence comes from uncultured Actinomycetes bacterium, assembly GCA_903877095.1. Taxonomy (GTDB): domain Bacteria; phylum Actinomycetota; class Actinomycetes; order Mycobacteriales; family Mycobacteriaceae; genus Mycobacterium. The sequence continues at coordinate 22,114 of CAIRCP010000178.1, forward strand.
GGGACTGGGTCGCCGACCACATCGCCTCCCGCTACGCCGCGGCCGCCGCGGCCGGCGAGCAGCCTCCCACCGCCGCTGTGCTGGTGCGCCGCAATGCCGACGCCGGGCCGGTCGCCGAGGCGCTGGCCGCCCGCGGCATCCCCGCGGAAGTGGTCGGGCTCGCCGGGCTGCTGTCCATTTCCGAAGTGGCGCAGGTGGTTTCCGCGCTGCGGCTGGTCGCCGACCCGACTGCCGGGGCGGCCGCGCTGGAGGTGCTCACCGGCCCCCGCTGGCGACTCGGCGTGGGTGACCTGGCGGCGCTGTGGCGCCGCGCCGTGGCTCTTGACGACCGTCGTCCCGCCGCGGTGTCCGCCGAGCAGATCGTCGCGGCCGCCGCCGCCGACGCCGACACCGCCTGTCTGGCCGACGCCCTGGCGGATCCGGGACCGCCGGAGGGCTATTCCCCGGAGGGCTACCGGCGCATCACCGCGATCGGCGCCGAACTGGCCCGACTCCGCGGGTATCTCGCCCACCCGGTGGCTGATCTGGTGGCCGAGGTGCGGCGGGTGCTCGGCGTCGACGTCGAGGTCCACGCGGCCCGCCCGCACGGTGTGCCGGGTTCCGGCGCCGAGCACCTCGACCGGTTCGCCGACGTGGTGGCCCGGTATTCCGACAGCGACGGCGCCGACGTCGCCGGCCTGCTGGCCTATCTGGAAGCCGCCGCGGTGGTGGAGAAGGGCTTGTCACCGGCCGAGGTGTCGGTGGCGTCCGGCCGGGTCCAGGTGCTGACCGTGCATGCGGCCAAGGGGCTGGAGTGGCAGATCGTGGCGGTGCCGCATCTGAGTTCGCGGATCTTCCCGTCCACCGCCGCCAAGCGCACCTGGCTCAACGACCCGGCGGACCTGCCACCGCTCTTGCGCGGCGACCGCGCCGGTGAAGCCGCCGATGACGGGGTCCGGCACGGCGTCCCGGTGCTGGACACCTCGTCGGTCGGCGACCGCAAAGGGCTCGAGGACATCATCGAGGGGCACCGCCGGCAATTGCTGGCGCGCAGCATCGACGAGGAACGCCGCCTGCTCTATGTGGCGCTCACCCGCGCCGAGGGCATCCTGCTGATCTCCGGGCACCACTGGGGTGCTACCGAAGCCACCCCGCGCGGGCCGTCGGACTTCCTCTGCGAGATCAAGGACGTCATCGAGACCACCGGGTGCGGGGAGATCGAGCACTGGGAGCCGGATCCGGCCAACGGCGAACCGAACCCGTTGCGGGACAATACTTCTGAGGCGCTCTGGCCGGTCGATCCACTGAGTGGCCGCCGCGGTGAGGTCGAGCGCGGGGCTGCGCTGGTGGCCGCCGCGATGGTCGGCTCCGACACCCGGCCGGAGCCGGCCGATGAGCCGCACGGCTGGATCGCCGATGTCGACGCCCTGCTCGCCGAACGGGCCCGCGCCACCCAACCGGCACCGGCGGCGCTGCCCACCGGGCTGTCGGTCAGCGCGCTGGTCGATCTCGACCGCGACCGCGACGCCGCGCTGCGGCGGCTGACCCGCCGGCTGCCCGCCCGCCCGGATCCGCACGCCATCCTGGGCACCGCCTTCCATGACTGGGTGCAGCGCTTCTACGGCGCCGAGCAGTTGTTCGACCTCGACGACCTGCCCGGCGCGGGGGACCCGCACACCGCCGACGCCGCCCAACTCGCCGCCCTGCAGGAGGCCTTCACCGCGTCGGCGTGGGCGTCGCGGACACCGCTGGATGTGGAGGTGCCCTTTGAACTGGTGCTCAGCGACACCGTCGTTCGCGGCCGGATCGACGCGGTGTTCCCCGACGCCGACGGCGGGGTCACCGTGGTCGACTGGAAGACCGGCGACCCCCCCGCCGATAAACAGGCCCGCCGGCATGTAGCGGTGCAACTCGCGGTGTACCGGCTTGCCTGGGCCGGGCTGTCCGGCCGGCCGGTCTCGTCGGTGCGGGCGGCGTTCCACTACGTGCGCTCGGGCCGCACGGTGGCACCCGAAAAGCTCTACGGCGCAGATGAACTCGCCGAGTTGCTCAAGCCTGACGAGCTGGTGCTCACCCCTGACGAGCTGGTGCTCACCCCCGACGAGCTGGTGCTCACCCCTGACGAGTCCGACGCGGAGCGTTGCGCCGGATCGCCAGCGCCCGGGTGACCATCGGCACCTGCATGGGCAGGCGGGCCAGCGCCACGGCCTTCATCGGCAGCGGTTTGTCCTTCCACAGCCGCACCATGTTGAGGTTCGCCGGGAACACCGCCAGATACAGCGCCGCTGCCGCCAGCGCACCGGTGCGGCGGGTGCGCGGGACCAGCAGCATCGCTCCGACGCCGACCTCCGCGACGCCCGAGGCGTAGGTGTAGATCCGGGCGCTGCCCGGCAGCTCGGCCGGCACGATGGTGTCGAACGGCTTGGGCCGCACGAAGTGCCCGACGCCGATTCCGATCAGCATCGCCGCCATCCGGTAGGCGGGGCGCTGGCTGCCCGGGGCGGCGGACGGCGGGGCGATGGTTTGCGGCATGGTTACATAATGGCCGTGTGCAGCCATTCCTCGGGCGAAATGGGCGGTTGAGCCGATGAAGGGGTGCCGTGGCAGGCAGTAAGAGGCGGCGCGATCTCTTCGCCATCGACGAGGATCTATCGCACAAGCCGGACTCCGCGCTCGTCGAGTACCTGCGGATCCCCGAGAAGTTCGTCAGTCCCGGGCAGCGCATCGCCCGCCGCCTGCTGTACGCGATGGCCGCGTTGTTCGGCGCGGTGATGATCGTCTACCTGGACCGCGGCGGCTACCGCGACGTCACAGAGAAGCCGCTGACATTCCTGGACTGCGTGTACTACGCCACGGTGTCGCTATCGACCACCGGCTACGGCGACATCACCCCGTATTCGGAACACGCCCGGCTGTTCAATGTCCTGATCATCACTCCGCTGCGGGTGCTGTTCCTGATCGTGCTCATCGGCACGACCGTGGAGTCGCTCACCGAGGCGTCCCGGCAGACCCTGAAGATTCAGCGTTGGAGGAAGACCGTGCGCAACCACACCGTCGTCGTGGGTTACGGCACCAAGGGCCGCACCGCGGTCGCGGCGATGCTCGGGGACGGCGTCGCCCCCGCCGAAATCGTCGTCGTCGACACCGACCAGACCCTGCTCGACCGCGCCAGCGCCGCCGGACTCGTGACCGTCCGCGGTGACGCCAACCGATCCGATGTGCTGCGCCTGGCCGGTGCCCAGCACGCCAAGGCCGTCGTCGTAGCGACCAACAGCGACCCCACCTCGGTGCTGGTCACGTTGACCGCACGCGAGTTGGCGCCGCAGGCCACCATCATCGCCTCGGTCCGCGAGGGTGAGAATCGCCACCTGCTGCTCCAGTCGGGCGCTGACTCGGTGGTGGTCTCATCGGAGACGGCCGGCCGACTCCTGGGCCTGGCCACCTCCAAGCCGACGGTGGTGGAGATCATCGAGGACCTCCTCACCCCCGATACCGGGTTGGCGATCTCCGAGCGCGAGGTCGAGGCCAAGGAGGTGGGCGGTTCGCCGCGCCACCTGGCCGACATCGTGCTCGGCGTGGTGCGCGAGGGAAAACTGCTGCGTTTCGACGACGCCCGGGTCGATGCTCTGGAGAAGAACGACCGCCTTCTCTACGTCCGCACCGCCGAGGGGGGCTGATCGGGAATGACGTTCCAGCTACGCAACATTCCGTTGCTGTCGCGGGTCGGTGCCGACCGTGCCGACGAGACGCGCACCGACGTCGACGCCGCGGTGGCCGGGTGGGCCGATGCCCAACTGTTGCGGGTCGACGACCGGGGCAACATCGTGGTGATCGGCAACCAGGTGATGCTCACGTCCGCCTCGGTCTTGGGGGAGAAGCCGCCCAGCGATGCGGTGTTCCTGGGCCGGGTCGAGGACGGGCGGCACCTCTGGGCGGTGCGCGGGTCGCTGGAACTGCCGGAGGATTCCGAGGCGCGCGCGGTCGATCCGCGCCGCTCCGGGGTGCTGTTCGACGATGTCAGCGCCCAGTTGGTGGCCTGCGCGCTGGCGCTGCTGAATTGGCATGACACCGCACGGTTTTCACCGGCCGACGGCAATCCGACCCGCCCGATCCGGGCGGGGTGGGCGCGCCGCAATCTGCTGACCGGGCATGAGGAGTTTCCCCGCGTCGACCCGGCGGTGATCTGCCTGGTGCATGACGGGCATGACCGTGCGGTGCTGGCCCGGCAGGTGGTCTGGCCGCCGCGGCTGTTCTCGCTGATCGCCGGGTTCGTCGAAGCGGGGGAGTCGTTCGAGTCGTGCGTGGTCCGCGAGGTCGCCGAGGAGATCGGGCTGACCGTCACCGACGTCACGTATCTGGGTAGCCAGCCGTGGCCGTTCCCGCGCTCGCTGATGGTCGGTTTCCACGCCCTCGGCGACCCGGAGCAGCCGTTCGCGTTCAACGACGGCGAGATCGCCGAGGCGGCCTGGTTCACCCGAGCCGACGTGCGGGCGGCCTTGGAAGAGGGCGACTGGACCAGCACTTCGGATTCGGCGTTGCTGCTCCCCGGCACCATTTCGATCGCCCGGGAGATCATCGAGTCCTGGGCCTATCGGGACTGAGCGGAGGCGGGCTTCCGGGGCGCTCGTCGCCCCCGCCTGGGCGGACTCGCCCCCGCCCCGCGCCTGGGCGGACTCGCCCCCGCCGGTGTCCACTGGGGGACCAAAGACCACCGGTGGTGGTGTCGTTAGGCGATGTCGGCCCACCGCTGGTGTGGGTAGCGTGGCCTTGCATGGGGGCACTACCTGGCCGGCTGGGGCACCTATCGGCGTTCGCTGCGGCGCTCAGCGTGGCGGCGCTGATGCTCGCTCGGGTGGCGGCTGCCGACACCGCATTGTGGGTGCACGGCGCGACGGCCGGCGAGATTCCGGTGGCCGACGTGCTGCGGCGGGTGCCGCCGGGGTACACGCTGCGGGAAGTCGACTATCCGGCTGGTCTGTGGCCGTGGACCGGCCTGACCACGGCGACCGGGGCGCAGTCGATCGCTGTCGGTGTCGGCGAACTGGACAAGGCGATCCGCGCTGTTCAAGGGCAGGGCCAGACCCTGGTCATCGGCGAGTCGCTGGGATCGCTGGTCGTCGATCAGGAACTGCGCAATCTGGCCGGCCGACCCGATGCGCCGGACCCTTCGGCCGTGCGCTTCGAGGTGTTCGCCGCCCCCGGCCGACCTGGTGGGCTCTTCTCCTACCTGCCGGTCGGCGGGTACGAGCCGTTGACCGGGACGGTGACTCAACGCGTCCCCGACACGCGCTATGACGTCACCGTCGTGAAACTGCAGTACGACGGGATCGCCAGTTGGCCGGATCGGCCGTGGCATCTGCTCGCCGTGCTCAACGCACTTGCCGGCGGGATCGTCTATCACGGCACCGACCACTACGGGATCGCCGCTCAAGACGTGCTCAACGCTCGGGTGCCGCAGGAGAACATCGCCACCGTGGCCAATTCTGCCGGCGGGGTGACGACCTCCTATTCCGTCCAACAGACGCCGGCGCTGCTGCATCTGCTCGAACCTGTTCTCCCGCGTTCGGTCGCCACCGTGGACCGGGTACTCACAAGGGCGATCAATCTCGGCTATTCCGAGTTGACCCCGGATGCCGGTCCGCACCTGGCCCCGGGCGGCGCACTTGTGGACAAATTCGGCACCCCCGTCTTCAGTCCGGCCCGGACGGCGGTCTTCAGTCCGGCCCGGACGGCGGGCATAAGCCCGGCGAGGGCACAGGCTACGACCCGAGCTTGGCCTTCACCTGGGCGATCGACGGGTTCGTCAGCGCCGAACCGTCGGGGAACTGCACCGTCGGCACCGTCTGATTTCCGCCGTTGACCGACATCACGAACTGCGCCGCGGCGGGATCGTGCTCGATGTCCACCTCGGTGAACGCGATGCCCGACGCCTTCATCGCGGTCTTGAGCCGCTTGCAGTAGCCGCACCACACCGTCGAGTACATGATCAGCTCCGACTCACTCATAGCCACTGAATTTAGCGTGTCGGTCCGGGCTGCCAAGATGTACGGCATGCCGCCGCCCGCCGACCTTCTGGGTGGCCTCGACTCCGAACAGCGCGAGGCCGTGCTCGCCGCCCGCGGTCCGGTGTGCGTGCTGGCCGGGGCGGGCACCGGGAAGACCCGGACCATCACCCACCGCATCGGCCACCTGGTGACCGGCGGCCACGTCGCGGCGGGTCAGGTGCTGGCGGTGACGTTCACCTCCCGGGCGGCCGGGGAGATGCGGACCCGGCTTCGGGCGATGGACGCCGCGCACTCCGGGCCGCCGGTGGCCGGTGTCCAGGCGTTGACGTTCCACGCCGCCGCCCGGCGCCAGTTGCAGTACTTCTGGCCGCGTGTGGTCGGTGACACCGCCTGGGAGTTGCTGGACAAGAAGTTCGCCGTCGTCGCCCAAGCCGCGAACCGGTGCCGGCTGCAGGTCTCCACCGACGACGTCCGCGACCTCGCCGGCGAGATCGAATGGGCCAAGGCCTCGTTGATCACCCCGGAGACCTACGCGGCCGCGGTCGCCGAGATCTCCCGCGACATCCCCCTGGACGCCCAGAAGGTGTCGGCGGTCTACGCCGGCTACGAGAAACTCAAAGCCAACCGGGACGGCGTGACGCTGCTCGATTTCGACGATCTGCTGCTGCACACCGCGGCCGCCATCGAGAACGACGCCGCGGTGGCCGCCGAATTCCGGGACCGGTACCGGTGTTTCGTCGTCGACGAGTATCAGGACGTCACCCCGCTGCAGCAGCGGGTGCTCGACGCGTGGCTCGGCGCACGCGACGACCTCACCGTCGTCGGCGACGCCAACCAGACCATCTACTCGTTCACCGGCGCCTCGCCGCGTAACCTGCTGGACTTCTCCCGCCGGTTCCCCGACGCGACCGTCGTCCGACTCGAGCGCGACTACCGGTCCACCCCGCAGGTGGTGTCGCTGGCCAACCGGGTGATCGCCGCGGCCCGGGGCCGGATGGCCGGCAGCAAGCTACACCTGGTCGGCCAGCGGCCACCGGGGCCCGAACCGGTGTTCCGAGACCACTCCGACGAGGCAGCCGAAGCCGCCGCGGTGGCCCGCTCGGTCACCCAACTCATCGAATCCGGAACGCCCGCAGCCGAAATCGCGGTCCTCTACCGGATCAACGCCCAGTCCGAGGTGTACGAGGAGGCGCTCACCGCCGTCGGGATCCCGTTCCAGGTGCGCGGCGGCGAGGGCTTCTTCTCCCGCCAGGAGATCCGGCAGTCGCTGGTCGCCCTCCAGCGCGCCGCCGAACGGGGCTCAGCGGACGGCCCACTCCCGGAGGTGGTGCGCGGCCTTCTCGAACCGCTCGGTCTGACCCCCGAGGCCCCGGCCGGCGCGAAGGCCCGGGAGCGCTGGGAAGCGTTGTCCGCCTTGGTCGAACTGGTCGAGGAGGAGGTTGCCGCCCGCCCGGACCTCGACCTGCCGTCGCTCGTCTCGGAACTGCGGGTTCGCGCCGACACGCGCCATCCCCCCACCGTGCAGGGGGTCACCTTGGCATCCCTGCACGCCGCCAAGGGCCTGGAGTGGGATGCGGTCTTCCTGGTCGGCCTGGCCGACGGCACGCTGCCCATCTCCCACGCCCTGGCCCACGGCCCGGACAGCGAGGCCGTTGAAGAGGAGCGCCGGCTGCTCTATGTCGGAATCACCCGCGCCCGAAAGCATCTGGAGCTCAGCTGGGCACTGGCCCGCGCGCCCGGCGGCCGGCAGTCGCGCAAGCCATCCCGCTTTCTCAACGGCATCGCCCCACAGACCCGCGTCGAGGCGTCGCAGGGCCCGAACAAGCCACGCCGCCAGCGCGGTGCCACCCCCCGCTGCCGGGTGTGCAACGCGGTGCTGACCACCACGCCGTCAATCATGTTGCGCCGCTGCGAGACCTGCTCGGTGGACATCGACGAGGAACTGCTCGCCCAACTCAAGGAGTGGCGGCTGAAGACCTCGCGCGAACTCAGCGTGCCGGCCTATGTGGTGTTCACCGACAACACGCTGATCGCCATCGCCGAGTCGTTGCCGACCGACGAAGCTGCGCTGGTCTCCATCCCGGGTATCGGTGCGCGCAAGCTGGAGCAGTTCGGCGCCGACGTTCTCGAACTGGTGCGGACCCGACAGTAGGCCCGACCCGGGGCCTCAGCCGATGCCCAATGCGCGGGCCGCGGTGTTGGCTGCGCGCGGCCCTGACATCCGGCGCAGCAGCAGCAGGCCGTCGAGGAGGGCCACCGACGCCAGTGCCTGACTGCGCCGCTCCCCAGCGGTGGGCGCGGCGATCCGGGGCTCCAGCCAATCCACCCACCCGCCGATCAGCGCCGGCGCCAGTGCGGCGTAGGGCTCCCGACGCGCGCTGGCCAGCCCGACCACCTCGAAGTACACCGCGAACACCGGATCGGCTGCCGGGGATGCCAGCACCGGCCAGGCCCGCCGCTGCAGATCGCGCGCCGGCAGCACCGCCTCGCCGAACGCGCTCGCCAGCGTGGTCTGCAATTGTGCGCCGAGCGCGCCGATCACCGAGGTGATCATGTCGGCCTTGGTGGGGAAGTAGTACACGACGGTCCGGTCGCTGATACCCAGGATCTCGCCCACCGCGCCGAACGTCAGCGACCCGATCCCCGAGGTGGTGGCCAGCCCCATCGCCGCCTGCAGCAGATCGTCGCGGGAGTGCTTGTAGCCCACCGCTTGATCGTAGCCGCCCGCTCACCTAACCTATTTTGTAGTAACGACTACAAACCCTCCCAGGAGGTGCCGTCATGGCCGATCATGAACGCGGAGCCGCTGTCACGGGTTTCGCTGTGGGCGCGCTCGTCGCGCTGACATTCGCCATCGTCATCAGCCGGCTGCCCGCCTGGCTCTTCCTTGAAACGCACTGGCGCATCGTCGTTTACATCGTCTGCGCGCTGGCCGCCCCGCCCACGGTGTGGCTGCTGCAGGGGATCGCCCGGGTGCGCCGGCTCGACCAGCGCCGGCTGTTCACCTGGGCGGCGGCCGGGGCCATGACCTTCGACGGCCTGGCGATCGGGTTCGCTTCGGCGCTCTACGGACAGACCGGTCAGGCGCTGGCCTGGACCGCCTCAGCGTTGATCTTCGCCTTCGCCAGCCTGGTCGTCGCAGGGCAGCTGATGCTGGGTGACGTCGTCCCCGCGACGGCCGCGGCTCTTCGTCCCTAGTCCGGCCAGCGGCCCGACCGCACCGCCGCTAGGGTGGCGCTGTGCAGAGCTCGCCGTGGTCGGACCGCGAACGCGAACTGCTCGCCGTAACCGTCCGGCTGCTGCGCGAGCACGGCTACGACGGGCTGACCGTCGACGAGGTGGCCGCCCAGGGCCGGGCGAGCAAGGCCACCGTGTACCGAAGTTGGCCCACCAAAGCCGAACTCGTGCTCGCCGCCTTCATCGAAGGCATTCAGCAGGACGCCGACCCGCCCGACACCGCCACGCTGCGCGGCGACCTTGTGGCGCTCGGCGACATGATCTGCGGCCACGCCCGCGAGCATGCCGCCACCTTGCGCGCGGTGCTCGGCGAACTCAACCGCATCCCTGCGCTGCACACCGCACTGCAGCGTTTCCTGGCCGGCCGCGAGGCGCTGATGCACGACATCCTGGCCCGCGCGGTGGGTCGCGGCGAGATCGACGCCTCCGCACTCGACGCCGAATTGTGGGACGTGCTTGCCGGATACCTGGTCTACCGGGCGGTGATCAAGGACCGCCCGGCCACCCGCAAGACGGTCCGGTCCCTGGTGGACGACGTCATCCTCCCCGGTTTGCGCGGGTCACACTGCGCACCGCAGTACTGACCAGTACTGTCTGCATCGTGATCCGCCGCCGGTTAGCCCGCCACTGGACGGCGCTCGTCGCGATCGCGGTGGTCGCGCTGGCGGCCTTCGCGGTCCACCGGCTGCAGTCGGGCGACGTCTCGGGCCGCCAGGCGATGGCCGAAGGAGCCCCCGACCAGATCGTCCCGTTCAACCCCAAGCGGGTGCTCCTCGAGGTGTACGGCGAGCCCGGCGCGACGGCCACCATCACCTATCTCGACGTCAACGCCACTCCGCAGCGGGTCGATGCGGTGCTGCCCTGGACCTACGACGACTCCACCACCACTCCGGCGGTGGTGACCAACATCCAGGCCCAGTCCGACGGCTCCGCCCTGGGCTGCCGCATCACCATCGACGGGGTGGTCAAGGTGGAGCAGTCCTCCACCGGCACCGACGCTTACGTGTTCTGTCTGGACAAGTCCGGGTGAGCAAGCACTCCGACCGCCCACCCCGGATCCCCTGGCTGATCCGCAAACTGTGCATTCCGATCGCCATCTTCTGGCTGGCGCTGGCCGCCTCCACGAACGCTCTGGTCCCGCAGCTGGAGGAGGTGGGCCGGATCCACAACGTGGCACAGGCCGCCCCTGATGCGGCATCGACGATCGCCGCCAAGCGGGTGGGAAAGGTGTTCGGCGAGTACGACACCGACAGCCTGGTCACCATCGTGCTCGAGGGCGAGCAGCCACTCGGCGACGCGGCGCACCGCTTCGGCGACGAGTTGGTTCAGCGAATGCAGGCCGACACCGAACACGTTCAGCACGTCCAGTATTTCTGGGGCGACCCGCTGACGGCGGCCGGCGCCCAGAGCAATGACGGAAAGGCCGCCCAGATCCAGGTGTACCTGGACGGCGACGCCGGTGGCAGCCGGGCCAACGAGTCCGTCACCGCGGTCCGCACGATCGTCACGGACACCCCGGCGCCGGACGGGGTCAAGGCCTACGTCTCCGGTCCGGCGGCGCTGGTCGCCGACGAGTTCTCGGTCGGCGAGAAAAGCCACATCAAGGTCACCGGGCTGACGTTCGGGGTGATCGCGGTGATGCTGCTGATCGTCTACCGCTCGATCGTCACCTCGCTGCTGACGTTGGTGGCGGTCGCGATCCAGGTCTCCGCCGCCCGTGGTGTGGTCGCCCTTCTCGGGCATATCGGCATCATCCCGCTCTCGACGTACGCCACCAACCTGCTGACGCTGCTCGCCGTCGCTGCCGGAACCGACTACGCGATCTTCCTTCTCGGCCGCTACCAGGAGGCCCGCCAGGCGGGCGAGGACCGGATGGCGGCGTACTTCACCATGTACCGCAGCACCGCGCACGTGATCGTCGGCTCCGGACTGACGGTGGCCGCGGCGATCTTCTGTCTCCGGTTCACCAAGACGCCCTACTTCCAGAGTCTGGGCATCCCGGCCAGTATCGGCGTGCTGGTGACGCTGGTCGCCTCGCTGACCCTGACCCCCGCGGTCATCACGATGGGCAGCGCGATCGGACTGTTCGACCCCAAGCGGGCCATGCGGACCCGTGGCTGGCGCCGGATCGGCACCGCGATCGTGCGCTGGCCCGGACCGATCCTGGTCGCCTCCATCGCGGTGGCGCTGATCGGCCTGCTGGCGCTGCCGGGCTACAAGACCTCCTACGACGCCCGTCCCTACCAGCCGGACTGGGCGCCGGCCAAGGTCGGTTATGCCGCTGCCGAACGGCACTTCTCCACCGCCCGGCTCAATCCCGAAGTGCTGATGGTCGAGTCCGACAAGGACCTGCGCACCCCGGCGAACATGAAGGTGCTGGAGAACGTCGCCAAGGCGGTGTTCCGCACCCCGGGCGTGGCCATGGTGCAGTCCATCACCCGGCCGCTGGGCACCCCGCTGGACCACACCTCGCTGGGTTTCGCGATGAGTGCGCAGAGTTCGGCGCAGCTGCAGAGCCTGCCGTTCCAGCAGGCCCGCGCCGCCGACCTGGTCAAGCAGGTCGACGAGATCTCCAAGTCGATCACCCTGTTGCAGAAGCAGTACGAGTTACAGGGGCAGCAGTACGACCTCCAGCAACAGGCCACCGCGGCCACCGACGAGCAGGTGAAGGCCTTCGCGGAGACCTCCCAGACGATCAAGGAACTGCGCGACAAGGTCGCCAATGTCGACGATTTCTTGCGGCCGATTCGCAACTACTTCTATTGGGAGCCGCACTGTTTCGACATCCCGATGTGCTCGTCGTTCCGCTCGCTGTTCGACGCTCTCGACGGGGTGGATGCGCTGACCGATCAGTTCGGGCAGGTGACCGCAAGCCTGGACAAGCTCAATGCCCTGCAGCCCCAACTGCTGGCGCTGATCCCCCAGAACATGGCGCTGATTCCCGAGAACATCGCCATCCAGGAGCGCAACAAGGCGCTCGCCGAGAGCAATTACGCCACCCAGACCGGCTTGTTCGCCCAGCAGCAGGAGGCGCTGAAGAACTCCGACGCGATGGGCAAGGCGTTCGACGAGTCCAAAGACGACAGCACCTTCTACCTACCGCCGGAGGTGTTCGACAACGCCGAGTTCAAACGCGGGATGAAACTCTTCCTCTCACCCGACGGCAAGGCCGCCCGGATGATCATCACCCACGACGGCGATCCGGCTACGACACGAGGCATTTCGCATATCGACCCGATTCGGCAGTCGGCACTGGAAGCGCTCAAGGGCACTCCGCTGGCCGGGTCGCAGATCTTCATCGGCGGCACGGCGTCGGCCTTCAAGGACGCCCGTGACACGGCGAACGTCGACCTGATCACGGTGGCGATCGCCGCCATCAGCCTGATCCTGCTGATCATGATGTTCGTCACCCGCAGCGTGGTGGCCGCTCTGGTGATCGTGGGCACGGTCGTGCTCTCGCTGGGCGCCTCGTTCGGGCTGTCGGTGCTGATCTGGCAACACCTGCTGGGTATCCAGCTCTACTGGATCGTGCTGGCGCTGGCCGTCATCATCCTGTTGGCGGTGGGATCGGACTACAACCTGCTGGTGATCTCGCGGTTCAAAGAGGAGATCGGCGCCGGGCTGAACACCGGCCTCATCCGCACGATGGCCGGCACCGGTTCGGTGGTCACCGCCGCCGGTCTGGTCTTCGCATTCACGATGTGCGGCTTCGCATTCGGGGATCTGATGGTGCTCGCCCAGATCGGCACGACGATCGGCGTCGGGCTCATCTTCGACACCCTGATCGTGCGGTCGTTCATGACGCCGTCGATCGCCGCGCTGATGGGCCGCTGGTTCTGGTGGCCGTTGAAGGTCCGGCCGCGTCCGGCCAGCGTGATGCTGCGCCCGTACGGCACCCGTCCGTCGGTGCGGGAACTACTGCACACCGGCGACAAAGGCGAGATAGGCTCGCGGGAGGACATCCCGACCGCTTGAAGGGGATCTTTATGAGCCTGACAACCGACGCTCCCGCGACGTTCCCCGCCCACGATCCGGCCGGCTGGCGACAGCTGCCGACCTCGTACACCCCGGTAGACCCCGCCCGGGTCGAAGCGCTCATGGCCAAGGAGTGGGAGCGGTACACCACCACCACGGTCGGCTCGGCCGACCACGCCGCCCGGTCGGTCAAGAGCCTGCCGCTGGGGGTGACCAGCAGCTTCCAGTACTGGGATCCGTACCCGATGGGCGTGAAGTCCGCCCGCGGCGCCTACGTCACCGACTGTGACGACCGCAAGGTGCTGGATCTGTCGATGGGCTTCGGGGCGATGCTCGTCGGCCACCTCAACCCCGCCGTGGTGGCCAAGGTCAAGGATTCGCTGGACAACATCGGCACGCTGTTCGTGACGCCGTCGCCGATCTCGACCGACGTCGCCGAGAGGTTCAAGCAGCGCTTCGGCCTGGACATGTTGCGGTTCACCAACTCCGGCACCGAGTCGACGGGGTACGCGGTGCGCACAGCACGGGCCTACACCGGCCGCAAGGCGATCATCAAGATCGAAGGCGGCTACCACGGCGGCTACGACGGTCTTTCGGTGTCGGTCAAGCCGGGTATTGACGAAATCGGTCCCGCCGATAACCCGATCCCGCAGGTGCCCTTCGACTGCGAGCCCGGCGTCGTGCACGTGGTGGCCTACAACGACCTCGGCCAGATGGAACGCAAGTTGGCCGCCCACGGCAAGGACGTCGCCTGCGTCATCATGGAGCCGGTCATCGAAAACCTCGGCATCATCCTGCCCGACGCCGGCTACCTGGCCGGCGTCCGCGCCCTGTGCGACGCCCACAACGTGCTGCTGATCTTCGACGAGGTCAAGACCGGCCTGACCGCCGGCGCCAACGGCGCGGCCATGCGTCTGGGCGTCAAGCCCGACCTGATCACCCTGGCCAAGTCCATCGGCGGCGGCCTGCCGCTGGCCGCCTTCGGTGGCACCGAGGAGGTCATGCAGGTCGTCGTCGACAACCGGATGGCGCACTACGGCACCTACAACGGCAACCCGCTGTGCATGGCCGCGGCCGCCGCCGTCGACGAAATCGCCACCCCGCAGGCGCTGGCCGCGGCCGAGCAGGTGAACGACAACGCCATGGAGAAGATGGACACCATCATCCGTGAGTACGAACTGCCGGCCCACACCGTCGGCTTCGGCGTCAAGGGCGCGGTGACCTGGTCGTCGACCCCGATCCGCAACTACCGCGACTACAAGCTAGTCACGGACTTCCACGTCGCCGAGCTGGGCTGGCTGTGGGGCATCAACCGTGGCGTCCTGACCCCGCCGGGGATGGACGATCAGTGGCTGGTGTCGCTCGCGCACACCGACGCGGACATGGACATCTGGGTCAACGCCTTCGGTGATCTCGCGAAAGCGTTGCGCGCCTAGGCCTTCGACTGGCATACACCGCCCGGCGGCGGCAAAACCGCTGGTCAGAAAATCGGTTGTGCCGGGGGCGGGCGGCCCGTTACGCTCGCACCCGACGTTTCCATGACACACGAGAGGGGCCGACGATGTTCGCATCAGCTGCACGTCACGCCGCCGCTCGTCAGTCCGTGGACTGCGGCGTCATCTAGACCAACCCCCGACGACAGGCCACGGACTCTCAAGAGTTCGTGGCCTTTTTTGTGTTTCCAGAGAGCAGGTGAACCCGATGTCTGAGCTATCCACGTGCCGGTCCGACGAAACCCTTTTGCCGTGCCACGCCGCCGACCCCGACCTCTGGTTCGCCGAGGATCCGGCCGCTCTTGAACAGGCCAAGACGCTGTGCGGCGGATGCCCGGTGCGGCGGGCCTGTCTGGCCGCCGCTCTGGAGCGCGCCGAGCCGTGGGGCGTATGGGGCGGGGAGATCCTGGAGCGTGGAATGGTGTTGGCGCGCAAGCGGTCTCGGGGCCGGCCGCGCAAGGACGAGGTCGCCGCCTGAGTGGGCTGCGACCCGCGGGTCGGACCTTCCGCAGGATTCGCCGTCCGGGAAGGTTCGATCCGACCTATTGTCCTAAGCATCAGGACAAGGGAGAAGCATGGTTGGGGAGTGTTACATCTCCGTCGATGTCGAGACCGCCGGGCCCGTCCCGAGTCTCTACTCGATGTTGTCCATCGGAGCGTGTCTGGTCGATGACCCCGAGTGCGGGTTCTACGTCGAGATCGTGCCCGAACACCAGGCGGTGTCGCCGGGCGCTCTTGATGTCACGGGGCTGACCATGGAGGAGTTGACGGCGACGGGCGCGACGCCCGCGGCGGCGATGGAGCGTTTTGCGGCCTGGATCGAGCAGGTGACCCCGGCCGGCCAGACGCCGATCTTCGTGGGATTCAACGCTCCGTTCGACTGGATGTTCGTCGCGGACTACTTCCATCGCCACCTCGGCCACAATCCGTTCGGGCATGTGGCACTCGATACCAAGGCCTACTTCATGGGCAAGTTCGGCACGGCCTTCGCCGACTCGAGCATGAGTCGGCTGTCGCCGCGCTACCTCGCCGGAAAACCCTTGTCCCACAACGCCTTGTCCGATGCCGAGGACCAGGCCGCATTGTTCCGCGCGATCGTCGCCGACGACGCGTCCACTCACGACCAGTAGGAGTCGAGACCGTTGTCTGAGCAGCAAGCCGAGGCCGTCGACCGCATCACCGAGTCCGCAGCCCGGTTCGGGGTTGATGTGGACGAGAAGGCCGCCGCACGTTGGCTGACGGCGATTGCCGACGCCAACAATAGCGACGAGGAATTCCGCCTCGACGCCAAAAGCGGAACCTTCGGCCACAAGGTGTCGATGCTCGATTTCAGTCCCCGCGACCTGGCCCGCTTTCGCGACATCGGCAAGATCGTCGAAGTCACCGGGCCCGAGGGAGTCGTGGAGAGCGCGCTTGCGCTGGCCGGTTCGGCGGCCCAGTCCAAGATCCAGACATACCCCGGCGACGCCGACTACTTCCAGCGCCTCAACATCTACGCCGACACCCGGGAAGAAGCCTGTGAGATCCTCTCCACACTGATGCGCGAGCACGTACTGGCGACCCTGGAGGGTCCCACCTATCAATTCCTCGAAGCCAAGTTCGGCAGCTATCCCTTCGACTGCACCGTCAAAGGTGAGAAGCAGCAGAAGGGCTGGACCATCTACTGGAAGCCGGAGGAGGTTGTCGCCGGTGAAGTGACAGCCGAAAAGTCCGACGGCACCGTCGTGACGTTGAAATGGGAGGACGGCCGAAACGATCCGGGTTGGTGCAAACTCGATTGGGTTGTCGTCGATCCGGAACGCCAGAAGCTTTCCAACGCCGGCGTGGTTATCGACCCCACCTGGCAGGCTCCGGATGGAACGATCGTCTCCCTCGACGGCTATCTGGACACCTACTTCCAGGAGGTCTACCTGGAAAGCGATGACGCCGAGATGATCAAGAAGGTCACCTCGTTCGTCTCCGAAGGCGCTCTGGACGACTACGTCGAGTCGATCGAGGGCGAAGTGCGTAAATACCTCACTGATCACGTGAACTACGGCAAAGCGGCCAAACGGATGTACAACGTCTTTCGCATCACTGGCCGCCATGTCGACGCTGCCTTCGTGCGCGAATTGTTCGACGAGCCGGCGACGATTCTCTACCAGGTGTGGTCGCTGATCACGACCTTGGAGAACGCGACCGAGCCCGGCTCGACGATTCCGATCGAGACCGTCCGAGCGCAAGCCGACGCGCTGATCCTGCAGGTTGTCGACGCGTTGGAGGGCGATGAGGAACGGGAGATCGTCAAGGAGTTACTCAATCTGCGCAACACCCTCGACGACCAGCACTCCGGCGAGGCCCGGACCGCTGCGGTGGAGGGCGCTCAGATCAAGGTGGTCAACCTGATCAACACGTTCTTCCGGGAACGCCTGATGGGGATGCCGACGATCCGCGAATACATCGACGAGATTCAGTCAGCGCCAGAGAAATCCGCTTCTTAGCCGCGGACTTCCGGGTGACCGGGGCTCAGGCTGGCGGCTGGGCGTAGCCCGGGATGAACCGCTCGGCCATTTCCCGAACGGGCACATAGCAATCCAGCTGACAGGAGATCGCCACGTTGGAGGCGATCACCCGCAGCGGGATCGCCAGGCTGGCCGGCAGATCCATCTGCCGGGCCATCTTGAGGTTCTGCGGGGTGCGTTCCATGTTGGCCGCGGCGTGGCGCTGCAGCCACTTGCGGGTGTAGTGAAACACCGGCACTTCGACGGGTTCGACGTACTGGGCCAGCATTTCGTCGATGTCCGCGATGGAGAGCTGCTCACCCTTCTGGATGAAGCCCACCTTCTCCATGGTCGGCAGCAGATCGTCGTAGTTCCGCTGCTGCGCGAGCCTGATCATCATGCCCATCTCCACCGGCAGGCCGTCGGGCAGCGGCGCCACCGCACCGAAGTCGATGACTACCAACCGGCCGTCGTCGCGCAGCATGAAGTTCCCGGGGTGGGCGTCGCCGTGCATCAACCCGACCCGCGCCGGCGCGTCGAAGGTGAGCTCGAAAAGCCGGGTGCCGGCCAGATCTCGCTCCGCGCGGGTGCCGTCACGGATGATGTCCGCCAGCGGCTTGCCTTCGACCCACTCGGAGACGACGACCTTCGGCGCGCTGCCGACGATGTGCGGGATCGCGAAATGCGGATGTCCCTCATAGGCTTTCGCGAACGCGCGCTGGTTGTTGGCCTCCAGCCGGTAGTCCAGTTCCATCTCGGTGCGCTCGATGAGTTCATCGACCACGCTCTGCACGTCGGCGCCCGGGGCGAGTTGTTTGAGCACGCTGGTGAGCCGGCGCATGGTCTTGAGGTCGGCGCGCAGCGCCTCGTCGGCCCCGGGGTACTGGATCTTGACGGCCACCACCCGGCCGTCGCGCCACACGCCCCGGTGGACCTGCCCGATGCTGGCCGATGCCACCGGATCGTCGTCGAACTCGGTGAAGCGGTCGCGCCATTTGGTGCCCAGCTGCCCGTCGAGCACCCGGTGCACCTTGGGCGCCGATAGCGGCGGGGCGTCCTTCTGCAGCTTGGTCAGCGCCTCGCGATACGGCTCGCCGAACTCCTCGGGGATGGCGGCCTCAAGCACCGACAGCGCCTGACCGACTTTCATGGCGCCGCCCTTGAGCTCGCCCAGAACAGAGAACAGCTGGTTGGCGGCTTTCTCGACGAGTTCGGCGTTGACTTCATCTTTGGACTTGCCGCCCAGGCGCTTAGCCGCACCGAGCGCGGCCCGCCCCGCGATGCCGACCGGGATGCTGGCCAGCTTTGCGTTGCGGCGGGCACTCCCACGCTTGATGTCATCGGCCACGTTCCCATCATCCCTGACAGGGATGCTGCGTCAATGCGGTACCGGTCAAGTGGGGTGGGCCGGCCTTCGGACGATAGATACTGTTGCCCGCCTCCGAGCGACAACGACCCGAGCGGCAACGACCCGAGCGACGACGACCCCGCCTCCTCGCGCAGCGCAAGGACGCGGCAGATGATGCGATGCTCGGTGGAGCGCGGCATCTCCCCGGCGCTGTACAGCCCGCGGCGCGTAGCGCAGTTCGGTCCCGCGCAATACGCGGCGGGTGGTGCGCTCGTACGCCGGCTGCGGCATCAGGGCTATGTCGTTGTCGCTCGAAGGGGCGTTGTCGCTCGAAGGCGGGCACCGGTATTAGTTCTCCCGACGCGCGACACGCCGGGCCAGCACCCACACAGCGGATGGCGCACCCAGCGCCGGGCTCGGATGCCTCCCGTGGCGACGTCGACTTCGACGGTCGCGTTCAAGGTCGCCGGCGCGGGGGAGTCGCCCGGCAGACCGCGCACCGCGGCGATGATCCGCTGCAGCTGGCCCAGCGCCAGCGCCGCGGTCGCCAGCAGCGTCGCGCGGTCGGCGGTGCCCACCACCTCGCGCAGCTGAGCGGCCAGCGCCGGCCACGCCGGATCGCGTTCGGTGCGGTGCAGGTCAGCGCACGTCAGGCAGCTTGTCAGGCCGGGAATCACCAAGGGGCCGACCACCCCGGTGCCGTCGCGCACCAGCACCGGCAGGTGCGGCACGCCCGCGCCGTGCAGATCGCGTACCAGCCTCGGGTCGGCGGCCAGCGTGTCGGCCAGCACCACCAGGTCCACGTCGATCGCCGCACCGGCGCCGTGGCCGTGCGCCGTCCGGCCCACCCGCGCGCCCGAGCACCGCAGTCCGTCAGCCAGCAGTTCCGACAGCGGCCCGTCGCCGTGCACCCGGATCGACAGCGCGCGGCCGGTGGGCCTGCCCTCGCCCGCTTCGGCGCGCAGCGCCCCGGCCGTCACCAACTCATCCAGCAGCGCCGAAAACCCGTCGGTGTCGGTCAGCCCATGCACGGCGGCCAGCCGGCGCACGCGATCGCACTCCATCGGCGCGGCCAGTGCCCGCAGCACTGCGGCCAGCCCGCCCGGCGTCAATCCCGTTGGGGGACGGACCAATACCGCACGACGGGGGTCCCAGCCGACCTGCACGGCGCCGTCGGGCCGCAGCAGCACCGGCATCGCCGGATCGAGCGCATACCGCATCGGGTGACTGTGACACCGGCGCGGCCGCGCGCGGTTCAGCTATCCACAGGCCCGTCCGGACCGGACTCCATATCCTTCTCGAATTCGGCGATCGCCGCGTCGATGTCCAGGCTGCTGACGTCGCCGCCGATCACCCGGTCGATGAATCCGGCCGGCTCGTCGAGATCGGCCGACGATGGCAGCAGGTCGGGGTGCTGCCACACCGCATCGCGGGCGTCGATCCCGGCGGCCTCGGTCAGCCGCTCCCACAGCACCGCGGCCTCACGCATCTTGCGCGGGCGTAGTTCCAGACCCAACAGGGTGGCGAAGGTCTGCTCGGCCGGGCCGGCGGTGGCGCGCCGGCGGCGCAGCATCTCCGACAGCGCCGCGGTGCCGGGAATCCGGTCACCCAGTGCGGCGGTGACGACGGTGGCCACCCACCCCTCGACGAGCGCCAGCATGGTCTCCAGCCGCTCCAGCGCGGCGGTCTGCTCCGGGGTGGCCTTGGGCTCGAACATGCCTTGGGAGAGAAGCTCTTCCATCTTGGACGGATCCATCAGCATGGACGGGTCGATGCCGGAGGTCAGCTGCTCCATCCCGCTCATGTCGACTTTCATGCCCTTGGCATAGGCCTCCACCGCGCCCAGCAGTTGCCCCGACAGCCACGGCACTCCGCTGAAAAGCCGGTGATGGGCCGCCTCCCGGGCGGCCAGGAAGGTGAGGATCTCGCTGCGCGGGTTGTCCAGGCCCGCGGAGATCTCCTCGATGGCGCCGGGCATCAGCGCGGCCACGCCCTTGGGGCCCAAGGGCAGCCCGATGTCGGTGGAGGTCAACACTTCTCGCGACAGCCGGCCCAGCGCCTGGCCCAACTGCGAGCCGAAGGCCATGCTGCCCATCTGGGTCATCATCGCCATCAGCGGCCCGGCCATCGCCGCCATCTCCGGCGGTCCGCCCTGCTCCAGGGTCGCCGACCACATCGTCGACACCTGCTCGGCCATCGGTTCGCACAGCCGCTTCCAGGTCGGCAGGGTGTTGTCCACCCAGTCCTGCGGCGTCCACGCGGCGCTGCGGCCGGCGCCCGCCGGTAGCGCGGTGGCGCCGTCGAGCCAGGTGTCGGCCAGGTGCACCGCGTCGCCGACGGCTTTGGCGGTGGATTCCGACACCGGCGCGGTGAAGCCGATCGAGCTCGACGCCAGCTTGCGGGCCAGGTCGTAGTTCACCGCGCCGCTAGCGCCGCCGGCCATCGAGCTGCCGGCGCCGCTGAACATCTCGCCGAGCTTGCTGAAGATCTGCCCCAGGTCGCCGACGTTGAACTGCCCACCGCCGAACCCGAACGGGTCGGCGCCGGGCCCGTCGCCCCTGTCGCGTTTATCGCCCTTGTCGGGGTCGTCGCCGTGGGAGAAACCAAAGGGCAGGTCAGGCATTCCTTCACCGTACCGACCCGGACCGCGCTGCGAGCACAGCCTATGCAAACCTGCAACGTCTACCCTGTGTGGCGTGAACAGGCGGATTCTGACGCTGATGGTGGCGCTGCTGCCCATCGTGGTGTTCGGGGTGCTGCTGGCCGCTGTGCCGGTGCCCTATGTGGCGTTGGGGCCGGGCCCGACGTTCGACACTCTCGGCGAGTTCGAGGGCAAGCCGGTGGTGGCGATCGAGGGGACGCCGGTCAAGCCCACGTCCGGGCATCTGAACATGACGACGGTGTCCCAGCGCGACGGCCTGACGCTGGGCCAGGCGCTGGCCTTCTGGGCGTCGGGCAACGATCAGCTGGTTCCCCGCGACATGGTGTTCCCGCCGGAGAAGTCCCGCGACGACATCGAGAAGTCCCAGAACGCCGACTTCCAGCGCTCGGAGGACAACGCCGAGTACGCCGCGCTGAACTACCTGAAGTACCCCAAGGCCGTCACGGTGGAGCGCATCACCGACCCGGGGCCCTCGCAGGGCAAACTGCAGCCCGGCGACGCCATCGACGCCGTCAACGGCACCAAAGTCAGCGATATCGCCGCGTTCACCGGGTTGATCAAGAAGACCAAGCCCGGCGATGAGGTCGTTCTCGACTACCGCCGCAAGAACTCCCCGCCGGGCAACACCCGGATCACGTTGGGCAAAAACGACGACCGCGACTACGGCTACCTGGGCATCGCCGTGCAGGACGCCCCGTCAGCCCCGTTCGTCGTCGACTTCAACCTGGCCAACATCGGCGGGCCGTCGGCGGGGCTGATGTTCAGCCTGGCCGTTGTCGACAAACTCACCACCGGCGAACTCAACGGAGGGAAGTTCGTCGCGGGCACCGGCACCATCGGCCCCGACGGCGCAGTCGGCCCGATCGGCGGGATCACGCACAAGATGGTCACAGCCCAGGAAGCCGGGGCGACGGCGTTCCTGGTGCCGGCGGACAACTGCGACGAGGCCCGCACGGCGCCGGGCAACACCATGGCGCTCATCAAGGCCGAGTCGCTGAACCAGACCGTCGACGCCCTGAAGACATTGACCTCGGGTGCAGAGCCACCGCGGTGCTAGCCGTCAGGCGGCGGGCCGCCTGTGCGCTGACTGCGTAGAGTTGGCCGCGTGCTTCGTGTAGACCAGGTTCGGGGACGTCGACAGTGAGCATCCGGCCGCCGGCCAGAATGCCCGGGCTGAACCGCCGCAGCCGCCTCATGCTCGGCATCGCCGTCGCGGTGCTGGCGGTGCTGCTGATCGGCCCGCGCTTCATCGACACCTACGTGGACTGGCTGTGGTTCGGTGAGCTGGGTTACCGCTCGGTGTTCACCACAGTGCTGTTCACCAGGCTCATCGTGTTCATGGCCACCGCCCTGGTGGTGGGTGCCATCGTGTTCGCCGGCCTGGCGCTGGCCTACCGGACCCGGCCGGTGTTCGTGCCGACCAACGGACCCAACGATCCGGTGGCGCGCTACCGGACGGCGGTGATGAGCAAGCTGCGGCTGTTCAGCCTGGGCGTTCCCGCATTGGTCGGGCTGATGTCCGGCCTGGTGGCCCAGAGCTACTGGCCGCGGGTGCAGCTGTTCCTGCACGGCGGCGCCTTCGGCATCGCCGATCCGCAGTTCGGCAAGGATCTCGGGTTCTACGCCTTCCAATTGCCGTTCTTCCGGCTGGTGCTGAGCTTCCTGTTCGTCGCGCTGTTCCTGGCGTTCCTGGCGAACCTGATGACGCACTACATCTTCGGCGGCATCCGGCTGGCCGCCGGGGTGGGCGCGGTCAGCCGTGCGGCCCGCGTCCAGCTGATCTCGCTGGTCGGGGTCATGGTCCTGCTCAAGGCGGCGGCCTACTGGCTGGATCGTTACGAACTGCTCAGCCACACCCGCACGGGCAAGCCGTTCACCGGGGCCGGCTACACCGACATCAACGCCGTGCTGCCGGCCAAGCTGATCCTGATGGCGATCGCGGTGATCTGCGCCGTCGCGGTGTTCTCCGCGCTGGTGCTGCGCGACCTGCGCATCCCGGCCATCGGCCTGGTGCTGCTGCTGGTCAGCTCGCTGATCATCGGCGCGGGCTGGCCGATGATCGTCGAGCAGTTCAGCGTCAAACCCAACGCCGCGCAGAAGGAGAGCGAGTTCATCTCGCGCAGCATCACCTCGACGCGAGACGCCTACGGCCTGACGCAGGACGTCGTCACCTACCGCGACTACACCGGCAACGCGCCGAACAACGCCGCCCAGGTGGCCGCGGACCGGTCCACCACCTCCAACATCCGGCTGCTCGATCCGACGATCATCAGTCCGGCGTTCACCCAGTTCCAGCAGGGCAAGAACTTCTACTACTTCCCCGATCAGCTGTCCATCGACCGCTACCAGAGTGCCGACGGATCCTTGCGCGACTTTGTGGTGGCCGCTCGCGAACTCAACCCGGCGCGGCTGATCGACAACCAGCGCGACTGGATCAACCGGCACAGCGTCTACACCCACGGCAACGGGTTCATCGCCTCCCCGGCGAACACCGTGCGCGGAATCGCCAACGACCCCAACCAGAACGGCGGCTACCCGGAGTTTCTGGCCAGCGTGGTCGGGGCCAACGGCGGCGTCGTCTCACCCGGGCCGGCGCCGCTGGACCAGCCGCGCATCTACTTCGGCCCGGTGATCGCCTCCGGCGCCGACGACTACGCCATCGTCGGCAAGAACGGCATCGACCGCGAGTACGACTACGAAACCAACACCGAGACCAAGAACTACACCTACACCGGCGGCGGCGGGGTGTCGATCGGCAACTGGCTGGCCCGGTCGGTGTTCGCGGCCAAGTTCGCCGAGCGGAACTTCTTGTTCTCCAACGTGATCGGCTCGAATTCGAAGATCCTGTTCAACCGCGACCCGGCCGAGCGGGTCAAGGCGGTGGCGCCGTGGCTGACCACCGATTCGACGGTGTACCCCGCGATCGTCAACAAGCGGATGGTGTGGATCCTCGATGGCTACACCACGCTGGACAACTATCCGTATTCCGAACTCACGTCGTTGAGTTCGGCGACGGCGGATTCCAACGAGGTCGCCGTCAACCGGCTGCTGCCGGACAAGAAGGTGTCCTACATCCGCAACTCGGTGAAGGCCACCGTCGACGCCTACGACGGCACCGTCACCCTCTACGCCCAGGACGAGAAGGATCCCGTTCTTCAGGCGTGGATGAAGACCTTCCCCGGCACCATCAAGCCCAAGGGCGACATCACTGCGGAACTCGCTGCGCACCTTCGCTATCCGGAGGACCTGTTCAAGGTGCAGCGGATGCTACTGGCCAAATACCACGTCGACGACCCGGTGACGTTCTTCTCCACCTCGGACTTCTGGGACGTGCCGCTGGACCCCAACCCGACCGCGTCGAGCTACCAGCCGCCGTACTACATCGTCGCCAAAGACCTTGCCAGGAACAACAATTCGTCGAGCTTCCAGTTGACGACGGCGATGAACCGGTTCCGCCGGGACTTCCTGGCCGCCTACATCAGCGCCAGTTCCGACCCGGAGACCTACGGCAAGATCACCGTCCTGACGATTCCCGGTCAGGTCAACGGCCCGAAGCTGGCGTTCAACGCGATCAGCACCGACACTGCGGTGTCGCAGGACCTCGGTGTGATCGGCCGGGACAACCAGAACCGGATCCGGTGGGGCAACCTGCTGACCCTGCCGGTGGGGCAGGGCGGCCTGCTGTACGTGGCGCCGGTGTACGCCTCACCGGGGGCTTCCGATGCCGCGTCGTCGTACCCGCGTCTGATCCGGGTGGCGATGTTGTACAACGACAAGGTCGGCTACGGGCCGACGGTCAGCCAGGCGCTCGACGGCATCTTCGGCGCCGGGGCGGGTGCGACGGCGACCGGTCCGGCCCCGACGCCGGGGCAGCCGGCCGCCAAGCCCGGCGCCGACGGAGTGCCGGCTCAGGTCGCCGAGGTGCCCACCCCGCCGGTTGCGGTGCTGCCGCCGGGTGGGGGGTCGCTCTCGCCGGCCAAGACGGCGGCGTTGCAGGAAATTCAGTCGGCTCTCGGCGCGGTGCGCGACGCCCAGCGTGGCGGCAACTTCGCGGCGTACGGCGCCGCGCTGCAACGCCTCGACGAAGCTATGAACAAGTTCGACGCCGCCAAGTAGTTCCTGACTGGCGCTGTCCCGGCGCTGCTGTTACACGTGATCCCATGTCGTTTCGGGTGATCATCGAGGATCTGGTTGCCTCTGCTCTCGCGGTCACCGGGCACGGCGAGGATCTGGCCTCCGCGCACAGTGCCGCCGACGGTCGGTTGGAGGATGCGCAGTCCGGCTGGCAGGGGCGCTCGGCGGTTGCGCTGACGGCCCTGGCGGCGCGGTGGGCTGCGGAGAGCCTTTCCTGGGCGGCGCAGATGGGCGGCCACGCGGATCGGCTGCAGGATTGCGCGCGGCAGTTCTGGGCGCAGGACCAGGGCGGGTCCGACGCGCTCAGCTGAGTGTCTCAACAGCTCGCCCGAAACCGACTGGCGCACTGCGATTCCCACTGTTACCCATCCCTCATGACGTTGACCGTCGAACAGATCGACCACTGGAACGCGCGCGCGGTCCGGGAAGTCGCTGACGCCGCGCGCAGCCGGGCGAAGGCGGCCCGCGACGCGGCCGAGGGACTGGCCGGGCTGCCGTGCTTGACCAGCTGGGGCGGACGGGCCGCCACCGCCGCCCGGGACGCCATCGCGCGGACCCGCCGGGAACTCGACGCCCACGCCGCCGAAGCCACCAGGGTCGCCGACGCCGCGGAGCGGGCCGCCGACAGCATCGAGGACGTCCACGCCGATCTGAGGTTCCTGCGGATCGAAGCCGCCGTGCTGGGGCTGCAGATCGACGCTTCGGTCAACCGGATCATCCCGCTGCCCGGCAGTGCGCTGCCCGCCGTCCTCCAGCTGATCGCTCTGCCGGTACTGCAGATTCGGCTCAATCACATTGTCCAGCAGGCCGATTCGGTTGACGACGAGCTGTCCGCCGCGGTGGCACTCGGGGGGCCGTCGGCACCGGCGGCGCCGCTCGGCACATCCCCGCCGGAGGACCCGGCGCAATTCCACGACTTCTGGCGGTCCCTGTCCCGCCGGCAGCGCGATCAGCTGTACCGGCGCGACCGAAGCATCGGCAACCACCCCGGCATGCCGGTGGGCACCGACGCCGATCCGGGCAGCGACCACTACAACCGGCGGCATCTGGCCGAGGACCTGGTGTCGGCGCGTCAGAGCGGGGCGGAAGACCTGCCGGACCTGGAGGCCCTGGACGAGTCGCTGAACGACCGCGAGCACCAACTGATGCTCTACGACGCGAGCGGCGATCAGGTGCACGCCGCCGTCGCCGTCGGCAACCCCGACACCGCCACCCACGTCTGCGTCACCGTCCCCGGCCTGAACACCACCGTGCGCGGCGACATGCGCGGGATGGTCAGCCAGGCCGGTGCGCTGCGCCGGGAGTCGTTGCGGCAGTTGACTGATGCCGGCAAGCCGGGGGAGGACGTCGCGGCCGTCGCCTGGATCGGCTACGACACTCCGCAGGTCCCGGGCCTGGACGGGCTCAACCCGGTATCGCTGGCCCGCTCGGAACTGGGCGCCTACCGGGTGACCCACGACGACGCCGCCAAGGCCGGCGCGGTGAAGCTGGCCCGGTTTTACGGCGGGATCACCGCCGCCCACGGCGGAAAGCCACTGAACCTGACCGCCATCGGGCATTCCTACGGATCGCTGACCACCAGCCTGGCGCTGCAGCAGCCCGGGGCACGCGGGGTGAGCACCGCGATCTTCTACGGATCGCCAGGCGTCGAGGCCGCAACGCCCGCGCAATTGGGGCTGCGCCCCGGGCACGGGTTCGTCATGCAGACTCCCGACGACATCATCGCGTGGCGCAACGACGCGCCGCCGATCCTGCGGGCCGCCGCGGTCGCCATCCCCGGGCCGTTCGACGATGCGCTGCTGCGGGTTTCCGATCTCACCGGCACCGTCGACTTCGGCCCGAACCCGGCGACCAACCCCAACTTCGTCCGCCTGGAGACCGGGCCGGCCGTCGTCGTCGAGTCCAATGGCGGGGTGCTGCGGTTCGACGGGGCGTCGGGCCACGGGCAGTACCCCGAGACCGGGTCGACGGTCGGGCCCGACGGGCAACCGCTGCTGCGGACGCCGGGCTACAACATCGCCGCCGTGGTGGCCGGGCTCAGCGACCGGGCCGTCCGCGGGGACTAACGGCGATCCGGGGGACGACGAACTCCGCCAGCATGGCCCGCTCCTCGTCGGCGTCGCGGCCCGGCACGGTGAGAAACGACGTCAGGACCCGCACCAGCCAGCGGGCCTGCCGTTCGGCCGCGGCGGTGTCGCGTGGGTCCATGGCGAGCAGGAATCCGGCCGTCATCGCCTGCACGATCTCGGAGTCCTCGGCGGCCTGCGCACCGATCGGGGTGCGGGTGAACCACGCTGCCAGCGCGGGGTTTTCACGCACCAGGCGCAACGCATGGGTGAGCGCTGCGAGCAGCTTGTCGCGGGGGTCGTCGACTCGTGCGACCAGGTCGGCGATCTGCCGGTTGACGTCGCGCGCGTGCCGGTGGACGTAGGCGGTGTGCAGCGCCTCGCGGCTGGGGTAGTAGCGGTACAGCGTGGCCCGCGAGCAACCCGCCGCCCGCGCGATGTCGTTCATCCCGACGGCCTCCACGCCCCTATCCGCGAACAGTTCCGCGGCAGCCTCCAGGATGCGGTCACACGCCGCCTCGGTTCGCTTCTCGCCCAGCCAGTCGGGCACGTCAGCCGCCGATCCGGATCGGCACCGACAGCGGCCGTCGCACGTAATTGCCCCCCGCCCAGGTGATTCCGGCTTCGTCGACCTCGAAGTCCGGGCAGCGCTGGAGGAGTTCGGTCAGCGCCACCCGGGACTGCATCCGGGCGGCGGCCGCGCCCAGGCAATGATGCGCCCCGTGGCTGAAGGTCAGGATGTTACGCGGGCGCCGGGTGACGTCGAGGTCGGCGGCGTCGGGGCCGTAGGCGCGCTCGTCGCGGTTGGCCGAGCCGTACAGCAGTAGCACCTTGCGCCCGGCCGGGATGGTGGTGTCGTGGATGGTGACGTCGCGGGTGGTGGTGCGGGCCAGACCCTGCACCGGGGAGGTCAGCCGCAGGAACTCCTCGACCGCGTCGGGAATCAGGCCGGGGTCGTCGATCAGCAGGCGTCTCTGGTCGGGGTTGCGGTACAGCAATTGCACTGCGCCGCCGAGCAATCCGGTGGTGGTGTCGTTGCCGCCGGTGACCATGGTGAAGGTGAACGCGAGGATCGACAGCGTGCCTTTAATGTCACCGTCGGCGCCCACCCCGGCGGCCACCAGGTGGGAGACGACGTCGTCGGCCGGGTCGCGGCGCCGGCGTTCGATGAGGTGGGTGAAATAGCCGGTCATGCCGAGCAGTGCATCAGTGGCGCCGGCCAGGCCGCCGGGTTCGGTGGACGCGGCGACGATGGCTTGGGTCCAGCCGTCGAACTGCTGCCGGTCCTGTTCGGGCACGCCCAGATAGTGCGCAACGACGAGGGAGGGCAACGGCTTGAACAACTCCGCGACGATGTCCCCGCAGCCGGCCGCCCGCAAGCGCTCCACGCGCTCGACGACGAACTCGCGCACCGCCGGCTCCACCGCCTCGACCTGACGCGGAGTGAACCCACGTGACACCAGCTTGCGGAACTCGGTGTGCGCGGGCGGGTCCTGCATCACCATCGGCGGATTGTTCTGCAGGCCAAGGAGTTCCAGCTCGCCGTAGGTGACGGTCAGGCCCTGGGCGGAGGAGAACGTCTCGTGGTCGCGGGCGGCGGCCCAGATGTCCTGGTGTCTGGACAGCACCCAGTAGTCGTCGGGGGCGACGTGCTGCACCGGGTCGTGGTCGCGCAGGGCCGCGTACATCGGCCACGGATCAGCCCAGGTCTCACCCGCACGAAGCTGGAACCGTGGGTGAGACAACTCGAATCCCATGTCTCATATCTAGAACTTCTGGCGATTCATGTCAACCCTGGTGTTTCCTCGCCTACGGTTTGCACATGATCGTTCGAGGGGCAGTGGCGGCAGGACTGTTGGTGGGTGCGCTGAGCGTGCCGGCGCTGGCCCACGCGGATTCGGATTCGACGTCGTCGGTGAGCGACGACGCGACGTCCGGGCGCGGGGTGCACCAGTCGGGCGGTCCCGAGCGGCCGACCGGTGTCCGGGGTTCCGGCCGGGGTGGCGGTGCGGAGTCGCCGGTCCGTCGTGAGCGCGGCGGTGTGTCCGCTGCTTCTGCGGTGCGGGCCCCCCAGCGTGCGGTGCCGGTTGCCGTTCCGGCGCCGGACGTCGTTGCGGTCGAGCCGAGCGCTCCTGTCGTCGCGCAGGCTGTGGGTACGAATGTGGTTGCGCCGGAAGCGGTACCACCGGTGACATCGGAGCCGACGACCACGGCGCCGGCCGTCACGATCGCGGCTCAGGTGGATGCGCCTGAACCTCCCCGCCTTGCGGCCGCTGTGGCGCCCCGTGCGTCGGGCGTCGTCGATGCGCTGGCGGTCGGGTCGGGAACCCCGCTGCCCTCGGCGCTGGCCTGGACCATGCTGGCCGCCGCGCGCAGCGAAGTCGGGCGACGTCCCGCTTCCGCGGTCGTTCCCGCCGCCGCGGTGACGACGAGTGCCCCGGCAGACCCGGTCGGGCAGGCCGTCAGCCCGCTGGGCACGCCCGAGCAGATCGCCGCCGAGACCGCGGCCATGCAGACCGTGCACACGCTGCCGATGCTGGCGATGAAGGCGGTGCTCAACGTCGCGTGGCGGATCATCGGGGGCATCCAGTACGCCCAGGTGGGAGGTCCGGACAAGGCGAACCTCGGCGCGCTCGGGCAGGCCGTCGAGGAATGGGCGATGGGCGTCGGGTTCCAGTTGATGATCCTGAACTCCAACGAACCGAACATCGCCATGCAGGTCGCCCCGCCGCATCAGTGGTACGGCCTGGACGTGATCGGCTCACGGATCCTCTACGACAACCCCGACACCATCTACCGGTTCGCCGGGGTCAACTACGCCTCGAAGTACGTGATCACCGGGCGCCTTCCGGAGCGGGATCCGCAGGCGAGTTTCAGCGTCCTGACCGGGACGACGGGAACCACCGCCGCGGTGCTCAACGGAGACCAACTGCAACTGAGCCCGGACCGCTCGTTCGTGATCACGGTCAGCGGTGACCCGGCAGCGCCGGGGGAGAAGAACCACCTGCAGATCACCCCCGACACCACGTTGATCGCGATCCGGGACACGTTGGCGGACTGGAACACTCAGGAGCCGATGAGCCTGGCGATGTACCGCACGGCGGGCCCGCCGAACAGCTTCTTCAGCCAGATCGGTGGATTCGCCATTCCGGTGATCGGGCCGCTGGTGGCCCAAAGTCACCTGCTGACCGCGTTGGTGTCGCTGGTCCCGCCGCTGCCGTTCGTGCCGCCGATCCTGCGCGGCAGTCTGGGTGCGCTGCTGATGCTGCGCGGTATTGGGCAGGAGGCGGAGTACATCAAGGTGGCCACCACCGATTCGGTGACCGGAAAACCCAAGGCCCCCAACGTGTTCACCGACCCGAAGAGCAACGCGTCGTTCCTGGCGACCCAGCTGCAGAGCGCGGGCTACTTCCAGCTGGCCGACGACCAGGCGCTGGTGCTCACCGTCACCCCGAACAACGCCGCCTATTTCGGGGTTCCGGTGACCAACGATTGGACGATCACCGACAACTACTGGAACCAGCAGACGAGTTTGAATAGTGCGCAGGCTCGGCCTAATTCGGACGGGTCCTACACGCTGGTGGTCTCGCCGGTGGAGCCGGTTGTGGGCGGGTCGAGCGTGTGGAACTGGGTGTCGACCGGCGGGCTGAACCAGGGGACGATGGCGATCCGGTTCCAGTCGCTCGACCTGAACAACCCGGTCACGCCGACGGTGCGGTCCCAGGTGGTGTCGCTGACCGATCTGGCGTCAGTGTTGCCGTCGGGGACGGTGTACGTGACGCCGGCCGAGCGGGCGGTGCAGCTGGCCGCGCGGCGTGAGGGGTTCAACCGGCGGTTCGCGCCCTACCCGCAGGGATAGTCAGCGCTAGTCGCGCCGGCGGCTCAGCGCGAAGGCCCCGGGGCCCACGAAGGCCAGCAGCAGGAACGCAAAGCAGTAGACCACCGCCAGCTCACCGCCGTTCTGGATGGGCAGCAGGCCCTTGGGCTGGTGTTCGGTGAAGTAGGCGAACGCCATGGTGCCCGAGCCCAGCAGGGCGACCGGGAGGGTGAACAGCCCGAGCATCAGCAGCACGCCGACGGTGATCTCGATGAGCCCGGCCCACCAGTACGGCCAGGTGCCGATGGGAATCCTGCCGTTGGCGGAGGCCGGCCAGCCGAGCAGCTTGGAGGTGCCGTGCAGGGCCCACAGGAATCCGAAGACGATCCGGCATAGGCCGATGACGGTTGGGGAGAGGTGCCCGACGCGGGTCTCCAAGGAATTTGCCATGGCCGTCAGGGTAGGCGGTGTGCACCCCCGATGGTGCGGATACGCGCCGATGAGCAGGGGATTTGGCGGTGTCGGGTTGGCGTGGCTAGGCTTGCGAAGCACTCGTCGCGGGGTGGAGCAGCTCGGTAGCTCGCTGGGCTCATAACCCAGAGGTCGCAGGTTCAAATCCTGTCCCCGCTACCAGGGAAAACGGCCCTCGGAGATCACTCCGGGGGCCGTTTTCATGCCATTTGGTCACACTTTTGGTCACACGATTGGTCACCAGCGTGGTCACGGCAGGGCCGCCGGCGGGACATCGCCGGGTTGCTGCCAGGCGTCGCCGAGGAGGAAGTCGGCGGCCTGCTGGGCGGCTTCCCGGTCGGCCTCGGCCCGCACATGGGCGTAGGTCTGCATGGTGAAGCTGACGTTGGAATGCCCGATCCGCTCGGAGGCCGACCCACTGTCGTCATCTCAGAAGCCGCGCAGTGAACGCCCCAACGGCCAACTGCCCGTCGGCTGCCACAGTCACCGCGTCCTCGTCGGGGTGGTTCTCGGTGAATTGTTTCGCGTACGCCGTGGTGCCCTGCGCCGAAGGATCGGCGAAATTCGCGCCTGAAGGTCGAGTAACTGGGTGCGCATGTCCCCGGTGGGGGAGCCTCCCCTTGCGGCGCCCGTGCGCTGCGGCCACCTTGGCGAGTAGGAAGCCGGCGAGTCCGGCGACGTAGATCTCGGCTTCTCGGCGTACTCCATGGTCATAGGCCCTGATTTTCTGGATCACGGTGTCGCGGGCGGCGTATCCGGTTCCTCGCAGGTTTGCTGCGCCGAGCATCTTGCAGCCCGTGAACGTCACCGTGCTGTTGTTGCGCTCGTCATCGAGGTCGGCCAGCAGTTCGAACTTCACCGTAGCCCGAACACCGTCCGGGTCTCGGAGTTCCCAGCGCCATACCCGCTCGTCGTCAGGCTCGAAGCCGGCGTTGAGCAATGCCTCTTCCAGTCGTGTCGCCTGAACCGATCCGCGGGCGATCTCCAGATTGACCTGGACGTCGACGTCGGTCGTGCCCGCGTGCCGCTTGGTCGAGTTCGAGCACAGGAGTGCAGGTACCAGCCCGCCCAGCAGCACGAATTCCGGGCGGCCGCCATAGTGGTGTACGACCCGCACGAGCGCGAGCTCTGCCGCGCGTCTGGCGGCAGCGGTGCGCGCCGGTTCGATGTCGTCGTTCAATGCGCCACCATCTCCCCGCGCAAGTGTTCGGCGGCGTCCTCGCCACGCACGCCGCTGACCCTGAGGTCGGCGTAGACGCGTGGCCACAACGTTGATCGCAAGCCGCCGGCGATCGTCTCGCTGAGTCGCGCGCCGGCCGGTGTCGGGAAGGGCCGTAAGACTAGTCGGCCGCCATCCATCTCGTGTAGATCGGCTGTCATCGCCGCTCGGCGCACATCGCTCCATGTCTTGCCCGACACATACATCTCGAAAGGAGCGACCTCGGTCTGTAGCGGGGCGAGCACATTCGCCGAAAGTGCGCTTGTGGCAGCCCAATCGATACCCGCGGTCGTGAGGTGCTGGCCGACGTCGACGGCGCCGGCGGTCGGGTCTCGCCAGAGGACACCGACGCGGATCGAGATGGGGGACCGTAGCCGCTCTGCCGCCGTCGCGTATGCGTCGAGCAATTGGTCCTGATTCTCGAGACGTCGCGCGGCGCCCGGTCCTCGGGCAACTGAACTGACGAGATATCCCTCTTTTTCAAGGAATTTCAGGGCGGTAACCGTGCTGCCCATCGATATCCCTGTGGCTTCGATGACGGAGTTGGCACTCGGCACTGCGCGCTCGGCGAGAATTGCTTCACAAACGGCGAGTGTGGACGGGCGCCATCCAGCGCGTGAATCAAGGGGAACCGGCGGGTTTCCCTGCCTTTCGATGGCGATCATCGTTCCGGCGTCGTCCGTGATGAAGATTTCGGCTGCTCCCGATTCATCAACCCAGCCGACATGAGCCCTTTTTGCAGCCTCGCGTGCCCCCGGCGACATCCGTGGTGCCACGACGACCTTCGGTCGGGGCGTGTCGCGCAGCGCCTCGCGAACCTGCTGGGGCCACCCCACTGGCAACCAGCGGACCAGGACGTCCTGCGTGCCCAACCGGACGATCATGTCGCGTTGGGCGCTTCCCGCAGGGCGCGTGCGCAACGCTGTGCGCAGCACCGTTTCCAGTGCGCTCACGATACGTTCCTGGTAGGCCACGTCGTGCAACATACCTCAGCGTTAATGCATACCTCAATAAAGTAGTGAGGTCCATGTGCTGGCTGAGGTATGCGCCGGTCTCCTCCCAGGCGTCCCCGATGAGGAAGTCGGCAGCCTGCTGGGCGGCTTCGTGGTCGGCCTCGGCGCGGACGTGGGCGTAGGTCTGCATGGTGAAGCTGACGTTGGGATGCCCGATCCGCGACGCTGTGGCCCGATGTCGCGGCTGGCCGACCGATCGTTGCCGCCGGCCCGAGATGCGTGACCGAGGGTCTAACTGAAGTCAACTCTGTCGACTAACTTCAGTTAGTCGCATAAATGAAGTTACAATCGAGCGATGGCTTCACTTCGGCCCATCGGCTACGAGGACGTTCGATGGGAACCGAAGGGACGACGCCATGCAGGCGGGGTGCTGCCCAAGTACGGCACGTATCACCCTGCTGTGCCGGCGACCATTGCGGACCTGGTCCTGGACCTACCATCGTCGGTATTAGCTGACGCCGAGGCGGCCAGCCGCGAGATCGCCCGTTTCGACGCTGAGCTGGGCGGCGAAATCGCGCCGTTCGCTGCCGTGTTGCTGCGGTCGGAATCCGCCGCGAGTTCGCAGATCGAAAACCTGACCGCGTCAGCGCGCGCGATCGGCGAGGCTGAGTTGCCCGGTGGCAAGGCCAAGCGAAACGCGGCCATGGTCGTCGCTAACACTGCGGCCATGCACGCCGCCGTCGCTCTCTCCGGCACCGTGGACGCGGACGCTATCCGGGCGATGCACCGCGCGTTGATGGTCAACGAACCACGACATACGCCAGGCGAGTTCCGCACCGAGCCAGTGTGGATCGGAAGCGGGTCCACCCCGATCGGCGCGACCTTTGTCGGCCCGCGCCATGAGCTGATTGCCGGGGCGATCGGCGATCTGATCGCTTTCGCGCACCGCATCGATGTGCCCGCGCTGCCGCAGATCGCGGTGGCCCACGCACAGTTCGAGACCATTCACCCCTTTACCGATGGCAACGGCCGCACGGGGCGAGCGCTCGTCCAAGCGATGCTGCGCAACAAAGGCCTTACGCGTCAGGTCACGGTGCCGGTCTCAGCCGGGCTGCTGGCCGACACCAGTGGGTACTTCGCCGCATTGACGAGTTATCGCGACGGCGACGCCGCATCGATTGTCGAGCGCTTCTCGCAGGCAGCTGTCTTGGCCATCGCCAATGGGCGACAACTGGTGGCCGATATCCGCGATATCCGCACGGCCTGGAACGGCGTGATCGCTGCGCGGTCCGACTCGGCGGTGTGGAAGGTCGCTGATCTGTTGACCCGTCGTCCGGTCGTGAACGCTGTACTCCTGGCCCAAGAACTGGGCATCGAGTCCACAAATGCCCACCGCTACCTCAACCCGCTCACCGAGGTGGGAATCCTGATCGAAACAACCAACGGACCCCGCAACCGAGTGTGGCGTTCCCACGAAGTGCTCGCCGCCATCGATGCTTTCGCCGAACGCGCCGGACGCCGCGGCTGATGATCGCGTGCGCGGTGTTGGCGAGCCCTCCACTTTCCAGTTCTGGCGGTGGGGGAGTCCGCTTTCGGCTTCCGGCGCTCACGAGACGACCGCAGCGCGGGAGCAGCAGGTGTGTGCCGGCGATCTGATCATGACCAGAGGCGCTGTCTGTCTGTGCACCCTATGGTACCTTATTACTGACTGTAAAGTCAGGTTCGAGATCCTGGTCGCAAAATCAGGACTCTTGCAAATAGTCGATTCAGAGGTTCTTCGCGTAGCAGTCGACGGAACAAGCGTCCGACGGTCAAGCGGTTACCGGATCTTCACAGCGCGGCCAACACCAATGTTCGAATTCGTTCAGAGATTCGGGATGGTGGGTTGGCGGCATCGATTGAGAAGACTCCGGCGAACAAGCATGGATCGCTGTATGAATTGATATGAAGGGAGACGGCACCAATGACTGAATTGAATAGAGCGGCCTTTACTGGGGGGATAATGTCCGAGGGCGAGTCGAACAGCCTTCCGGTCAGCACTGGTCCGGACATGGTCCCTCTCGGCCTGGGCGACACTGATTCCAGCGGGGAACTTGTCATCGCTGTCACACCCGGGGGAATGCTCATTGATGGGGATCCCGAGGCTGTTGAGAGCTATCTAGAGAAGATCAAAGCTGTGGCCGGACAAGCTGTGGACGTCGCTGGAATTACTAAGGGTGGAGTCGGAAATCTAGCTGGTTTGGCTGTCGGCGCGGCATCAGCGGGACTTGACCCCATGTGTTGGACACGCTCAATCCCAGGATGTTCTTGGGGGAAGCGAGATGATCCAACGCGATGGCAAGGAAAAACTATCCAGACGAGTTCAAGCGTGACGCGGTCGCGCTGTACCGGGACACCGAGGG
>CAIRCP010000179.1 GCA_903877095.1 uncultured Actinomycetes bacterium
CCCTCGGTGTCCCGGTACAGCGCGACCGCGTCACGCTTGAACTCGTCTGGATAGTTTTTCCTTGCCATCGCGTTGGATCATCTCGCTTCCCCCAAGAACATCCTGGGATTGAGCGTGTCCAACACATGGGGTCAAGTCCCGACAGAGCGAAACGTGCTGTAGCGGAACAAATGGAAGGAAGATTTCAGACCTTCGCCGATAACTTCGTTCGTGGCATGCGGCGCCTGCCGGAAGGATTGGAGGTCTACAAATACCTTCTACAGGCAGCTACTGACGCCTCCGATCATGCACTGACCGAAGGTATCGACTCGGCCGCACTGCTGGCTGCCATCGCTGAGCATGGCGGCCAGGCAATTCGGCCCTCCGACCTCACGCAGGCTCTGGATCGCATCGACCGCCTGCAGGTCAAGATCGAAGTGCGCCCACCAGTCCTTACGTACAGCAAGGCCGGCCGGAAACTGTTCCTTGCAGACCGAGCGTTTCTCTTCTTCCGCCGCAACGGAGAGCCGCGTTGGCCGTGGACGACGGGCGAGCCAGAAATCACAAATGACCTGTCGGGTGGCAACCCGCTCATCATTGATGATGATGACGAGCTGTCGACCTCTCCCAGCCGAAGCTGAAGGACGGCTGGCCGTCACGTCGGGGCTGAGCAAGAATCAATGGACCGGCCCGGACTACGACGCCTTCAGCGCCAACATGAGGGGAACGATCAGCGACGGCACCGCCGCGCTCGGCGAAGTCGCGGGCCGGGTGGGCTGACCTTCCCCGATACCGGCAGTCTTCCGCGGACGGGCGTGCCGTCAAGGCTCGGCCCAAGGGCCGCCCGCTACGCGGCTAACGGCCTTGACCGCCCACCCGCCTACCCGCGGATATCAGCCTGTATCGGGGAAGGGCAGCAAGTGGGACGACCGATTTCGGAAAGGGCTTCTGGACAGACACACAGTTGTGAGACACCTGCGTCGCATCACCGCCGCACGTCGCCGACCAGCCGGAGCGGGTGTCGCTAAACCGGCCCATTTAGAACCATGACGGCATCGACTGTGCATCCTCGGCGGGCAACACATCCGATGGCGATAGCGGGGGTGGCCCACCCCAAGCAACGAAGACGGGGGGCTGGCTACTTCGGGACGATCGTTGCATCCAGACCCTCGGGTGCCGTCCAATCGACCGTCGGGCATCCCGGTCCAAAGAGCCTCAATAGAGGCCGATCCCACAGCCCGCCGACGGCGATGGCCGTGGTGGTCTTCAGTGCTTGGCACCCCGAGGCCGCAGTGAACCGGTCCTCTGTGCCGGGCTGCATGAGAATCGACACCTGGGCCGGTTTGGTGACGGCGTCAGGGCCGACGGCGGCGGCGATTGAGCCGACGAGGATGACCAGCGTGCAGATCGCGTAGACGGGGATGAATTTTTTGAAGCGGTCGCGGGCGTTGTCGGCTTCGGAGTGTGCCAGGACGCGCAGGCTAGTCGCCGCCAGGGCGGATTGTTCGGCTGCTGTGGCTGCTGTGGCATCACCGCTGCGGGCCCGGGTCTCAGCTTCGGTGTAGTGGCTGGAGGCGGGGAAAAGGGGCAGTCCTACGGCGTGCTTGCTGAAAGCATCGGAAAACCAATTTCCATCGTCCTTCTTCTCTAGCTCAGCCCAGATGTCGGCTTCGGCGAGCAAGACTCTCGAGCACTGGACAATGATGGCCACCGTGGCGACGATCGACGCGCCGATGGCGAAGGCCGTTAGGGGATAGTGGCGGGCCCAGGACGGGAAGCCCATCGCGATGATCGCGTTCGCTCGGGGGGCAAACGTGACGACAAGAGCGAGGAACGCTGAGATGGGTGCGAACGTTATCAGCCATTTAGCAGTGTCTTTGTGCATCGCCGACTCCTCCCCTTGTTGATGCCGACAATTGTCGGTACCTTAAGGGGTGCACGGGCCTCGGGGCAATCGTCGTGACCATCCCGAGGCTTGGCCGAGATGAAGGACACCGCGAAATGGCGACAGATCTTGGATACACCGTTTTGCCGGTATCGGCGATCAAAAGGCATCACACCGCGATCTTCGACACGCTGGAAGCTGAAAAAACCGTTTACATCGCCAAGCGCGGAAAGATCGTGGCGGCCTTCCGGCCGTACACGGCGGTGCCGGAAAGTGTCGCCGCCCTGCATAACTCACCCATCCTCAAAGACCTTCCCAGCATCACCGCCCGCCAGATCGGCCGCGACAGCCTCTCGGAGGTGATCACCGAAGCCGAGTCCGGTCTTCCCACCGTGGTCGAAAATAAGGGCCGCATCTACGGAATACTTACGGCCGCCGCCGCCCCGGCACCGGAGACCATTCCCGACCCCGACATCGTCGGAGCCAAGGCCGAGGCCCTGCTGGAGTTCCAACGAAGCAATCCCGGCGCCTCCATCGACGAGATCATGGCGTTTTCCGACAGTCTGGATCAGGGGACGGAAGAAGTTGCGCCGCCACACGAAGTCTGGCCGCCGGCGCCCGTGGAGGACAGCGCCGCGGTAGCCGCCGACATCGATCGATGGCGCGCACGCGATTCTCTCGTCGAAGACATCGTGGCTGAGGTTTTCACCTTGTTCGATACGGCTCTGCCGCTCATCGACGACGACGCCCAGCCTTTCGGTCGCTCCGCATTGTGGGACGACCTCATGGCTGAGATGTACGACCTGACCGGCACCGACGGCCCCGGGACCCGCTCGGGTGTCCTACGCGGGGAGAAGTTGGAGGCCGCCGGCGAATTGGTGGATGCGCGCACGGTCTACGTTCACTCGCTCATAAGGCCGGTGACCGGGCTTCCCGATACCGGCGTGATGTGGCGGCTTGGCAATCTCAACCGTCGGGCGGGTCATCGGGCAGAGGCAGCACGGTGGTTTCGACTTGCGCTGCTGGTCGATTCCATTTCTACTACTGCCGAGCACACCGCCGCCACCGAGATCCCCCAGACCGCCGAGATCGGCGCCGAGGTCCCCGCCGCCCAGACAGCCCACCGTGCGGCTCAGCGACACTCGGACAAGGCTCTCAGCGACGACTACGTCGTGCTGTTCGACACGGTCGAGGCCAGCCGTCGCGCGG
This sequence comes from uncultured Actinomycetes bacterium, assembly GCA_903877095.1. Taxonomy (GTDB): domain Bacteria; phylum Actinomycetota; class Actinomycetes; order Mycobacteriales; family Mycobacteriaceae; genus Mycobacterium. The sequence goes on from CAIRCP010000179.1 coordinate 3,074, forward strand.
AGAAGGCCTTGGAGGCCGCCGGTTTCGCCGACCCAGACGTGAACACGCTCGACGCCGCGGCTGTCGCAAAGAATGCCGCTAAGGCCAATGTTGTTCTGGGCCTGTGGAAGCGGCTGTTCGGCCAGGAGATCAAGCTCTACGAGGGCGCAGCGTTCGCCGCTCTGGCCAAGGGCGGGGCCATTCTGAGCGTCCACATCAAAGGCGATGGCGACGCCGCGAAGGCCGAGGAAATCCTGGCCCGGCACAACCCGGTCGACTTGCAGGCTCGCGGTGCGGGGATCGTGGCCGAGCACACGGCCCTCGGGGACGTCAAGGAATCGGTGCAGCGTCTGGCCGAGGAGCAGCTCGTCGAGGTCGGCAAGCGCACCGTGGCCGCCGGCAAGGCCCGCGTCCGTCGTTGACGTGCCCGAGCTGAGGTGACAGGAGACGCCGTCGAAGCCGCCAGGCGTCAAACCGGCCTGACCGCTCGGTCACGTGAGCGTTCTTGCGGGTAAAAACAAAGAGACACTTCGGGTAAACAGTGCGATTTTGCAGTTATAGATCTCCCATCGCCCGGCTTTTCTGACGTCGTCGAGTAATCGCGGCACTCCACGGCCGTCCCATGGGCGGCCACGGGGGCGGTCGCGGGCCCACAGATGGACCAGAAAGCACCTGTCGACACCGGGACTGGGGTCAAGGCATACAACTTTGGAGTAACTCTGACCACTTCGATTGGGATGATGTCGAACACATCGCCGTCGGGCTCGACGTCGTGGCCGTCGATAAAGCGGCCGACAAGGGCGCGAACGCTCTCGGAGGTGCTGCCGGGGGAGAACAGCCCTTCGAAGTGTTCCGACGGCGGCACCATAATCGTCTCCGCATTAGCGATGAGGATTCCGGCCACCCGCCGACCCTATGTGACGGCCGGTGCGGCTTGGCGGGAACCAGAGCTGGTGTCGGTTAGGCGGGAACCAGCCCGCTCGGCGGTGCGCCGTTCGACTACCTCTGGATCCAACCGAGCCCCGTAGGGGGTTCGGGACAGACACACAGATGTGGCCAGCACGCTGGCCCAGATCACGAGCGCTACCTCGGCGAGTGGTGTGTCTTTTTCGGCCGAAAAAGACACACCCTCCCCTGCACCACGTCTGGCTATTACGAACCCAAATCGTCAACGCGTTCCGCGACAGCTCTGGTATGCGCGGTCGACATGTTGAACGCTCCAAGCATCACGAGCGCAAGCAGCGTTCCCAGCATGGCACCGCCGGTGAATGCGAAGAGCCACCGATACGCCCAGCAGGGCCAACGGTCGACAGTTCCGGCAGTGGCAGCGACCAGCCCAAGCCCGAGATATGAGAGGGAGATTCCTCCCATGGTCTGGCGAAACCGCAGACGCTCCAATGCCGGTAGCGACGACAACAGCGCAAGCGCGATCAGGAATGTCCCCAATAACTGGGCGGTGGTCGAGAAGAACGTAGCAAGGGTGGTAGGAGCATGGGCGCTGTCGACTGTTGGCGCAAGGAAGTAGGCGAGGTAGGAAAACGCCGTTCAGCGATCGGTGTGCGTTGCCCAAAACACGGCGGTCATTCGGCACACGTGTCACCGGGGTACGCAAACTGTCGTACGTGTTTGGGAAGATGTCCCCGCTATGGAACCTATATTTCCTGCGTTGCTTACGGTTATGGGCACCATCGTGGTAGCCCAGATCGGCGTTAGCGCAGTACGGGTGCCAATGAAGGACACCCGCGCCCAGCTCCTCAAAGACGCCGAACTACTGTCGAAACTCGACGCGAACTCGGAAGCGAAGAACGTGCTGCAGCAGCACATCGATAACCGTGTAGAAGAACTGATCAAACAAGAACTATGCCGTGACGATCGGCGGTTGGCGAAGGGCTGGTCGATCCTCGCGCAGATCTACATCATCATGGGCTTTGCGTCCTATGCGTGGTGGTATAGCCAGCCCGACGGTCTGGCCTCACTGGTTCCTACCCATGACGAGGCTGGCACAGGAGCCATTATTTGCCTGATTTCTGCACTGATGTCCGGTGGTGCGGCTTACGCACACCAGCGCAAAGCACGGCGCTTGGGCCCCACCATGTTTAAGTATCTGCAGAACCGGCCGTCGAGGCGAACACCTGTCAATGGCCCAGCTAGATGTCAGCAGTCACGTTATTCCCGAGGTTTGAGGGGTTGTCCGTCACGTAATTCCCGACCTGCCGTCACGTAATTCCCTACCTGTTGGGGGCGTGTCCGGCGGGGTTGGGGTGCTGCTCAGGTTCGCTCCGCTCAGGGC
>CAIRCP010000180.1 GCA_903877095.1 uncultured Actinomycetes bacterium
CCCTCGGTGTCCCGGTACAGCGCGACCGCGTCACGCTTGAACTCGTCTGGATAGTTTTTCCTTGCCATCGCGTTGGATCATCTCGCTTCCCCCAAGAACATCCTGGGATTGAGCGTGTCCAACACATGGGGTCAAGTCCCAACGGTGTAGCCGAGCGATTGCAAATAGGTACCCGGGGGAACCATTTTCTCAAGTCCGTCATTGAAGTCGAGGTAGGTGTTGTCGTCGAGATCGGTGAATCGGGAACCGGATCCGCGCACAGCGACGACGGGTGCGTGCCGGTAGAGCGATCGCATCCAGGCCATCGGTACGCCGCCGGGCATCGCACGCTCGGCGTCGGCAAGCCACTGCGCCGAGCGCGGGGTGCGCTCGCGGAAGGTCTCGAGCTCGTTGGCGAGGATCTCCCGGGCGCGTTGGATCAGTGCGGGCTCGACATGGGGATACTGCGGTGCGTTCATAGGGCCAGCAAGGCGTTCTCGATCACCTCGGGCAGCGCCGGATGGATCCAGTACTGGCCGCGGGCCATGTCCTGGGCTGCCAGCCCGAAGCTCATCGCCTGGATGAGCGGCTGGATAAGCGACGACGCCTGGTGGCCCATGATGTGCGCGCCGAGGATCACCCCGGTGCCACGCTCGACGACGATTTTGGCGAATCCGGTGGTGTCCTCCATCGCCCATCCGTAGGCGACGTCGGCGTAGTCCTGCACCTTGACCTTGATGTCGAAACCGGCTGCGCGGGCTTGGTTTTCGGTCAGACCCACCGTGGCGATCTGGGGGTCGGTGAACACCGCCCACGGCACGTAACGGTGATCCGACGGCATCAGGTTCTCGGCGTCGTCCCAGCCCTGCAGCAGGTTGTGGCGTACGACCCGGGCCTCATGGTTGGCCATATGCTTGAGCTGATACTTCGAGGACACGTCGCCGAGGGCGAAAATTCCGCGCGCCGTGGTCCTCTGGTACTCGTCGACGACGACGCGGCCGTCGTCGAGTTCCACCCCGACCGAGTCGGCGTCGAGTTGATCGCCGTTCGGGATACGCCCGGTGGCCACCAGCACCGTGTCGCAACGCACCGTCGAAGCGTCGTCGAGTTCGACGACGATCTCGGAGCCGTCCCGGTGCGCCCCGACCATGGTGCGATGGCTGCGGATCTCCCACTTTTTGCCGGCGAGGTCGGTGAACCTTTCGCCGACGGTGTCGTCGCAGTGCGACAGCATCGTGCCGCCGCGGATCACCAGCGTGATCCGGCTGCCCAACGCCGAGAACACATGGGCGAATTCGGCGGCCACGAAGCCACCGCCGACGATCACCAGGTGCTCCGGCAACTCGGGGATGCGCATGATCGTGTCGCTGGTGTGGAATTCGACCCCGCAGCCGGCAACGGCGTCGGGCACCATCGCGCGTGCTCCCGCGGCGATGACGACCTGCTCGGCGGTGAACTCGTCACCGTCCTCGGTGCGCAGCCGGTAACCACTGCCGGCTCGGCCCGCGAAGCGGGTGTGGCTGGCGTACACCGTGACGTTCGGCGAGGACCGCCGGTAGTTCTCCCCGCCGGCGGCCAGCGGGTCGATGCGGGAGAAGACGCGCGAGACGATGTCGCTCCACCGCACGCCGTCGATGTGCGCGTCCACCCCGAACCGGGCCGCCTCACGGACGTTTTGGGCTACCTCGGCGGCGTAGACGAACATCTTCGTGGGGATGCACCCCACGTTGAGGCAGGTTCCGCCGAAGACACCTTGCTCGCATATCGCGATCCGCTTCTCGGCGTACCGCTCATCGAGAATCGAGTTGCCCGAACCTGTTCCGATGATCGCGATCTCGAAATGCTCCACGCAGCCCTCCTCTCGACGGCCATCGAAGCCTCTGGTGGTCCAGACACAGTTATCTCTGGGGCTTTGTCACCAGTATGAACCGCTGCCGTCTGCCGCAGACGACGTTCCGGTAAGCGCACTTTCATTCACGGTGAGCGCGGATATTCAGTCGTCAGCGGGGGTGAGCAGAGGCCCCCTTCCGCTGGCGAAGTGGTTGGGCGGCGTCTAACACTCATCAACCTGTACAGCATGGGGCCACAGCGGCTCATCGGAACGCGGAATGGCTCGGCGCAGCCCACTGCCCTCGAATGGGTGTAGCGTGGAACAGGTTGGGAATCCGGCCAGTCCGGGATGATTCAGCTGTCCACCGCTGATCACGCCGAGCAGATGCCCACGCCAGACGCGCCGGTGACAACCGATAGACGGGATCACTTTGAACGCGCCCTCTAATTTGTCGTTTCTTGCTGTGCGGCAGAATATTTCACGCTCGCCCACGTTGGGAATCCTCGGTACTTATCCGCCGACGGTCTGTGGGCTGGCGACGTTCAGCGCAGCCCTGGCCGACGGCCTATCCGCCAACGATGCGGGGGTCAACATCACCCGGATAGCCGACGGTTCGACCACCCGGGACGCCCGGGTGGTCGGTGAATTGGACAACGGCCACCCGAAGTCGGTGGCAGCGTGTTCGGAACTGTTGAACCACAACAGCATTGCCGTTATTCAACATGAATACGGCATCTACGGAGGTGCCGACGGCGACGAAGTCGTCGAGATCATCCGCGGGTTGCGGGTTCCCTCCATCGTGGTTGCGCACACCGTTCTCAAATGCCCGTCGCCACATCAGCGTTCGGTGCTGGAGGCGATCGCGGATTCGGCGGATCAGGTGGTCGTCATGTCCGATGCCGCTAAAGGCAGGCTCAGTCGCGGCTATGACGTCGACGGCACGAAAATCACCACGATCCCGCACGGCGCGACCGTTCCGCCGGGTGTCCCGGCGAGACGTGCGGGCAGGCCGACACTGTTGACCTGGGGGCTGCTGGGACCGGGGAAGGGTGTCGAGCGCGTCATCGAGGCAATGGTTTCGCTGCGCGATTTGCCCTGCCGCCCGCAGTATCTGGTCGCCGGCCAGACGCATCCGAAGGTGCTGGCCGCCGAAGGCGAGGCATACCGCGCCGCTCGGGTAGAGCAAGCCCGGTACAACGGGGTGGGCGATTCGGTGTGCTTTGACGCCACCTATCGAAGCGTCTCCTCGCTCAATGAGCTTGCCCAATCGGCGACGGCCGTCGTGCTGCCCTACGACTCGACCGATCAGGTCACGTCCGGCGTCCTGGTGGACGCCATCGCGAGCGGCCGTCCGGTGGTCGCCACCGCCTTTCCGCACGCGGTCGAACTACTCGCCAGTGGCGCGGGCATCGTCGTCGACCATGACGACCCGGACGCGCTGGTCTCTGCCCTGCGCCGCGTCCTGACCGAGCCCCATCTCGCGGGCTCGATGGCGACCGAAGCCCGCCGACTGGCGCCGAGGATGGCATGGTCGGTGGTGGCCGCGGACTACCTGCGCCTGGCGCAACGGCTGATCGCCGAGCGGTCGGCGCTGGTATGACGACGCGCCCGCCGACCGTGGTCTTCGACCACCTGCAACGGATGACTGACCATCGCGGCACCTTCGAGCACGCCCTGCTGTCCGAACCCCGCCGGGAGCACGGCTACTGCACCGACGACATGGCTCGCGTACTCGTCGTCGCCACCCGGCAACCCGAGTCCTCCGGCGAGGTGAATCGCCTGGCCAGGACGGCGGTTCAGTTCCTCAACGATGCGCAGGCCTTCGCCGGAAAGTGCCGCAACCGGATGAACCCGAATGGACAGTGGACCGACGAACCGGCCGCCGAAGACGCCTGGGGACGTTGTATGTGGGGGCTGGGCACAGCCGCGGCCCACAGCGACGTCTCGCTCATTCGCCGCCTGGCTGTCATCCAGTTCGATCGCTCCGCCGGGGTCCGCTCGCCGTGGCCGAGAACGATGGCGTTCGCGGCCCTGGGGGCGGCCGAACTTCTCAGCGTCCAACCCGGGCACCGCGCCGCCCGCGCTTTGATCACCGACTATGCGGCCGGCGTCGCCGGACCTAACGGCGATCCCGCCTGGCCCTGGCCAGAGGCACGACTGACCTATGCCAACGCCGCCATCCCTGAGGCGATGATCGCCGCCGGGGTCGCACTCGAGGATCACACCCTGCGGCAGCGGGGCCTGGATTTGCTGGCCTGGCTGGTCGACCACGAGACCGCCGACGGGCACCTGTCCCCGACCCCCGCCGGCGGCCGGGGACCGGGCGAGGCTCGACCAGGATTCGATCAGCAACCGATCGAAGTGTCCACGATCGCCGACGCCTGTGCCCGCGCCGCGGCCGCTGACGCCAGCGCCGTCTGGCCGGATTCGGTCCGACTCGCCGCATCCTGGTTCGACGGTGCCAACGATGCCGGCTTGCCGATGTGGGACCCGCTAACGGGTGGCGGATTCGACGGTCTGCACGCAGACGGGGTGAACCGGAACCAGGGCGCCGAGTCGACGCTGGCGGTGATCTCGACCTTTCAGCAGGCGGGGCGCCTCTGCACTGTGCCGCAGTGATATCGGCACCGAGCGATCTCGTCACCCGCAGTGCCACGCGACTCGTGGCCGACCCCGCGCGCGTTGTCACACAACTCTTCGTGCCCGGCCAGGAGGGCTTCGAATACCAGGAATCCCGAACCGGAGTGGTGCTGACGCGCGTTCTGGCGCTGAGCGAGGACGACGTCTTGTCGGAGCTGGCGGACATCACTGTCCGCTTCGGCGGGCGGCACCGCGATCTTGCCGGCGTCTTCTGTCGGCACTCGGCTGAAATCGCTGATCGGCTCTCTCCCGACACCGAGATTTCCGATGAGCGAATGATGTTGCTCGGAGCCGTATTCACCGGTGAGTACGCCATCGAAGGCGCCGCACTGTGCAACCCCAGCGTCGTGGCCCATCCGGATCAGACCGGACTGGCCCCGGGCAGTATGCGCTTCGTCCTGAGCGTGCGCGGCATCGGCGAAGGGCACCGCTCGTCGATCGGATTTCGCACCGGCATCGTCGACCGCGAGGGCGTCGTCAGTGTCGACGAATGTGCCCCGTTCGCCACGGTCGGCACGAACGTGGCGGTTCTGCTGGACGCCAATGTCTTTCGCGTCGAACTGGCCCGACTCGAAGGGGGCGCGGAGGCCGCCGCCTATGTCCTTGATGCTCTCGGCGATCGATTCAACGCGGCGGACCTGGATCGTCAGCTCGCCAAGCTGCAGAACCACCTGAGCACTCGTGGACGGGCACAGGAGACGATCGCCGAGATACGGGCCATAGCCGAGCGGACGTACGGAGTCGAATTCTCCACCCAGACAGGTATTTCCGAGCGCGTGCTGCGTCCGTCGATGCCGGCCGAGGCTGCTGGAATGGAGGATGCCCGGTTCGTGCGGTTCGTTGACGACGATGGGTCCGTCGTGTTCTATGCCAGCTACACCGCCTATAGCGGCGCCCACATCAGCCAGCAGTTGCTCACGACGCGAGATTTTCAGACCTTCGTATCCACGCCGATGGTCGGAAGTGCCGCGGCCAATAAGGGTCTGGCGTTGTTTCCACGCCGCATCGGCGGACGCTTCGCGGCCTTGTCGAGAGCAGACCGCGAGTCCAACACGGTCGCGTACTCGGATCGTCCGTTTGCATGGACGAGCGCAGAGCCCTGCCAACGGCCGCTACAGACCTGGGAGGTGCTGCAACTGGGCAACTGCGGCCCGCCCATCGAAACAGACGTCGGGTGGCTGGTGCTCACCCACGGGGTAGGACCGATGCGCACCTACCGCATCGGAGCGATCCTGCTGGATCTCGATGACCCGACGAAGATCCTGGGCCGTCTCACCGAACCGCTACTGAGCCCTGCCGCCGACGAGCAGGACGGTTACGTCCCCAACGTGGTCTATTCGTGCGGTGCCCTCATCCACGCAGGCAACCTGGTTCTCCCGTACGGAATCGGAGATGCAGCCATCGGTTTTGCCACCGTGCCGGTGCCCGAGCTGCTCCGCGCACTTCGATCCTGAACGCGACAGCCGTTGATGTCCGCGGGGGCGTAGTCCAGGGCCCTGATTTCGCTGAAGCCCGATAACATCGCCGCATGGCGATCCCGACGGGATGGGGTGACCCAGTGAGCGTTGACCATCCCGCCCCGGTCGTTGCCGCTGCCGGGCGGCGACAAGTCCTGACCCGCCGGATCCGGCTTCTGGTGGCCGCGACCATCACCTACAACGTGATCGAAGCCGCGGTCGCGCTCACCGCCGGCGCACAGGCCTCCTCGACCGCCCTGATCGGATTCGGCCTGGACTCGGTGATCGAGGTGTCCTCGGCCGTCGCGGTGGCCTGGCAGTTCTCCCAACCCGACCACGAGGCCCGGGAGAAAACCGCATTGCGGATCATCGCGCTGTCTTTCTTCGCCCTGGCGGCCTACGTCACAGTGGGATCCGTTCGCGCCCTGTTCGGCTTCGCTGATCCGAGACCCTCGGTCGTCGGGATCGTGCTGGCTTCGGTCAGCCTGGTGGTGATGCCACTGCTGTCCTGGGCCCAACGCCGCACCGGACGAGAACTTGGATCACGCTCAGCGGTAGCCGATTTCAAGCAGACGCTGCTGTGCACCTACCTGTCCGCGGTGCTGCTCATCGGACTGGTGCTCCACAGTCAGTTCGGCTGGACCTGGGCCGACCCGATCGCCGGCCTTGTCATCGCCGCAGCCGCCCTCCGCGAGGGACTTGACGCCTGGAGAGGCCGAAACTGCTGCGGCCCAACACCTCTGGCCGACACGAACTGCGAGTCAACCCAATGTTGCGACTGATTGCGGAGGGCGGTGCCGCCCGGGGTGCCGGTGCTAGACCGGAGCCCAGTTATCCCATTCATCGGCGAAGTCCAACGGGTACTGCACGATCGGCGTCAGCGACACGATCTCGCGGAAGTGGTTCTGCCAGCCCCACCAGCCGTAGACATGGAAGATGTGCTCACGCCAGCCGAGCATGTATGACTCGGGAATCTGCTCGCCTTTGTTCTCGGCGGAGAACACCGCGATGCCCAGCAGGCCCAGTGCGGCCGACGCGCGCAGCCACAACTTCCCGCGCAGGATCTCGAACATCGGAACCCCGTCGGCGTGCGCGGTGATCTCGCACCCCGCGGCCATGGCGTTCTCGTCCTCGTGCAGGAAGCGGTGCACGCCGTACAGCAGATCGGCCATGTCCGGGTAACCCTCGGGCAGGTCGCTGGCCACCGGCACCGGGAAGCGGGAATCGGAGAAGTTGATATCGGGCGCGGCCAGGGCCGTGAAGATATCGATGTCGTCGCGCACCGTCCGTTTGAACCGGGGCCCCGGATCCAGCCACGGGTAGCGCTTGGCAGCGGTCTCTGCGACAGCGGCGCTGGCGTGCCACATGGCCGAACGCCATTCACCTGTACTCCAGTGGTCCAGCGAAGCCTGAACCTTTTCTCCGACGGTCACGCTCTGAACAGTACCGGGTGGGCCGTCCGCCCGACCGGCAAACCAGGACGCAACCGACGCCGACGGTCACGAAGAGGGACGTCTGCGCCTCAGTTAGTTGATGGTCAGGCCGCCGTCGACGACGATCGTCTGGCCCGTCACGTACCCCCCGGCCGCCGACGCCAGCCACACCGCCGTCGCCGCCAGTTCGGCCGCGTCGCCGAGCCGGCCCATCACGATCCGCGGCATGACATGTGTTTCCAGATAGCCGGGCTTGAGTTCGTCGGTCATCTCGCTGGCGAAGAATCCGGGCGCGAGCGCATTGACCCGAATTCCCTTGCGGCCGCTCCACTGCTGGGCCAGATCGCGGGTCAAGCCGATCACGGCGGCCTTGGACGCGCTGTACGCCGCCTGCGGCAGTCCGGCGGTCGTCAGCCCCAGCACGCTGGAGATGTTGATGATCGAACTGCCGGGCTGCATCACGCGACCGCAGGCCTGGGCCATCCAGTAGGACCCGTTCAGATTGATGTCGACTACCGAGCGGAATTCCTCGGCGGTCTCCCGGGTGGCCGGCACCGCGGTACCCACGCCGGCATTGTTGATCAGCACGTCGACCCGGCCGAATTCGGCCATCGCCGCGTCCACCAGTTGTTGGCACTGCTCGGCGTCGACGACGTCTGTCTTGCGGGTGCAGACCCGCCTGCCTGCTGCCTCGACCAGCGCGGCGGTGTGCGCCATCCTCTCCACCCGGCGTGCCCCGAGCACCAGGTCGGCGCCGGCTTCGGCGAAAGCCTGGGCGAAGTACACCCCCAATCCGGACGAGGCGCCGGTGACGATGACAACGCGGCCGTCGAGGCGGAAGGAATCGAGGATGCTCATAAGCGTGGCGTCCTTAGAACCTGGCGGGCGATCGCATACTTGTGCACCTCGGTGGGGCCGTCGTAGAGCCGGAACGCCCGCATGTCGGTGAAGATCATGCCGACCGGTGTCTCGTCGGAGATCCCCATGCCGCCGAGCACCTGCACGCAGCGGTCGGCGACCTTGAACAGATCCTCCGACACGACGGCTTTGACCATCGAACTCTCATGGCGCCCTTTGGCGCCCTGATCCAGGGTCCAGCAGGCCCACCAGATCGCCAACCGGGACTGCTGCAACGCAATCTCGTTGTCCGCCAACATGAAACTGACGCCTTCGTGCTCGGCGAGCGGCTTGCCGAATGCGGTGCGGGTGCGGGCGTGCTCGATCGCGATGGACTGCGCGCGCTCGGCCGCGCCCAGCCAGCGCATGCAGTGCGTGAGCCGGGCCGGGGCCAGCCGCATCTGGGCGTAGCGCAGGGCCTGGCCCACCTCGCCGAGCACCGCCGAGGCGGGCAGTGTCAGGTTGTCGAACCGCACCACCCCGTGCCCCTCGACGTAGTTGCGGTCCATCGTGTCCATGACGCGCTCGAGTTCGATACCGGGCGTCCGCCCGTCACACAGGAAGAGTGTCGGGCCCCCTGGGTAGTCGGGGCCGCCATTCGGATTGGGAACGACCCGGGCCATGATGATCCAGGTCCGCGCGCCGTTGGCGCCGGTGATCAGCCACTTGCGCCCGTTGATGACGTAGTGGTCGCCGTCAAAGACTGCTTCGGTCTTGAGTTGGTCGGGATCGGAGCCGGCGCCGCCGGGTTCGGTCATCGCGAACACCGAACGCTGACGGCCGTCGATCACCGGGACCAGGAACTCCTCGGCTTGGCGCTCGTTGGCGATCTTGCCCAGGATGAACATGTTTCCCTCATCGGGTGCGGCGCAGTTCAGCGCCACCGGACCCAGCGTGGACCAGCCCGCCGCCTCATAGAGCACCGCCTGGTCGCAGTGCGACGGCTCGCGTCCACCGAAACGTCGCGGCGCCTGGAAGGTCAGCAGCCCGGCCTTGCGGGCCAGCTCCACCAGTTCGGTGCGCAAATCCTCATTGGGGCCGTGTCGGGTCAGCCGCGGATCGCGCTCGAAGGGGACGATCTGCTCGGCGACGAACGACCGGATCTCGTCGCGTTGCGACGCCACATCGGCAGGAATCTCGAAGTCGATCATCGTTCTCCCTCCATGATTGATTGGGCCCGGTCGAACAACTGGACAGTGGCGGCGTGTAGAACGTCGCCAATATCCTTGGGCGCCTTGCCCGCAGCGGCGCGGGCGTGGGTGCCCTCCAGGATGATGCCGAGCTTGAAACAGGCGAGCACCGCGTACCAGTCGATCTGCGAGAGGTCGCGGTCGGTGTTGCGGGCGTAGCGTTCGATCAATTCGTCGGGGGTGGCCAGCCCGCCGGCGCCCATCAACTCGTTGGGCAGCACGGGTTCTCGACCCGGCCGGTACCAGGTGGCCAGCATCCAGCCGAGATCCTGCAGCGGGTCGCCGATGGTGGACATCTCCCAGTCCACGATCGCGACTACCTCCGGACCGGCGGGGGAGAACATGACGTTGGCGGCGTGATAGTCGCCGTGCATGATCCCCGGTTTGAACGACGACGGCTGGTGCTCGCGCAGCCAGGCCGCCACCGCGTCGACGTCCCCGATGTCCGGTCCCGGGTAGTTGTCGAACGTGGAATATGACTCCAACTCCGAAAGCCACCGCGGCACTTGACGTTCCAGGAAGCCGTCCGGCTTACCGAAGTCGGACAGGCCGACGGCTCGAAAGTCGACCGCACCGAGTTGGGCGGCGGCGTCGGCCATCGACAACCCCATCTCATGGCGCACCGCCGGGTCGGCGGCGTGCAGAGCCGGCAGGCCCGCGCCGGCGTTGAAGCCCTCGACCGGGTCCATGAGATAGAACACCGCGTCGCCGAGCACCGCGGTGTCCTCGCACACCGCGATGAGCGGGGCGTGGGGGACGTCGGTTCCGGCCAGGGCGCGCAGCACCCGGGTCTCGCGCAGGATCACGGTGTTGCTGATCGGGCGCAGATGGCGCGGTCCGCGGCGGAACACGTAATCCCGGCGGCCGGACCGGCCCGATCGGCCGAAGCGAATCATGATGTTCTGGGTGCCGCCGGTGATCTCGCGGACGTCCTCAAGTGGGCCGCCGCCGAGACCCTGCTGGGACATCCACTCGGCCACCTTCGTCAGGTCGGCGGCCAGATCCGGTGCCAGGGCGTCCACGCAGGCGAAGCTACCTCACTGCCGTTAGGTGAAACTCTGCGACCACGGCATCCTGCTGTCGATCGTGTAGAAGATGCTCCAGCCGACCAGGGTGCCCAGCGCGATGGACAGGATCGCCGCGCCGGTGGCCGCGAGGCTGGCCATGTCGGCGTCGGCCTCTCCGGCCGCCGCCTCGCCGACCGTCATGAAGCTCAGGGCGCCGGGCACCAGCGACCAGAACGCCGCCAGCAGCATCACGATGCCCGGCGGCGACGTCTTCACGCGGGACGCCAGCAGCGCGAACGGGACGGCGACGAAAGCCCCGACGAATCCGGCGTGGCTGTTCGACATCACCGTGCTGGCGGCGGATTGCGCGAGCGTGGCGACCGCGACGGCGGCCATGATCCAGATCAGCGAGCCCGTCGGAGCCGAGAGATAGATGTAGAGCCCCACCGACACCACCACGATCGCCGCGTACAGCGCCCACTTGCCCATCAGCGGCGACTCCGTCTCCGCCGGCGTGTAGTCCACGATGTGCAGGCCGATGGCGACGCCGAACAGCAGCATCGCCAGCTGTGACAGGCCGTAGACCAACCGGCTGGATCCGGAGATGATCTGCGAACTGGCCAGTTCCATGGCTCCGATAGTCAGCGACATGCCGGGCAGGGTGCCCACCAGCGCGGGGCTGATCACGCGGAGCAGTCCGTCGTGAGCGGCTGCATCGACGAACACGTTCGCCAGCACCGTCACCGTCATGGCCGCCAGGGTCGGCAGCACCGGCACCAACGACGGAAACGGACGGCTCAGTTGAGCGATCCCGCCGACCACCAGACCGAGAAACAGATAGGCCGGCAACGATGCCCAGGTGGGATTGATGATCATGCCGAAACCCAATGTGGTGATCGCGTATCCGGCGATTCTGGCCGGGACGCCGAACCGCGGGGGAAGGCGACGGGCCTTCTGGACCGCCGTCACGGCGGCGGACGGACTGATCGCCCCGGCGTCGGCGAGGCTGGCGATGGCGTCGATGCGCCCGGCCGCGTCGAGTTGCAGTGACGACCGGGTGGAGCCCTCGATCTGATAGATGTCGTCACCGATCTGGATCATCACCATCGTCGGCAGGGTGACGACGCGCACCGGCAGGGAGGTGTAGCGCGCGGCGATGGTACGCAGCCGGGATTCCACGATCGGGGTGGGCTGGCAGACCTCGATCAGCGCGATGCCGATCTCGCGGAGCATCGCTGCGACGTCGCGCGGGTCGTAGGCGTCCGGGGTGGCCAGGGTGGGCGGCGGGATCTTGCGGATGGCGTCGACCATCCGCCGCCGCCGGCCGGGCATCGTCACTGCTGGACCACTCCCGTGGCGCCGCGCGTCTGTCGCGCCTCGCCCCGTGCCCGTGCCGCCTGCCACGGCCAGTACCCGGTGACCTCCAGTTGCAGCGAGTAGCTCAGGAAGGTCCGGATCAGCACGATGCCGGCCAGCACCGCCACGGTCTTGGGTTCCGGGGTGACGGCGACGGTCCGGATGATGTCGGCGGCGACCAAAAACTCCAGCCCGAGCAGGATGGACGAGCCGAGTTGCTCGCGGAAGGGCCGGTAGGCGGGTTCCCGGCGGCTGAGCCTGGCCACCGCGCCTGCCGCGGAGATCAGGGCCCCGATGGCGATGACGGAGACACCGACGGCGTCGATCGACTTGCCAACGATCTCGATGAACTCGGAGAGGGCCACTGACGGAAGTCTAGGAACCAAATGCCGCGCCGTCTTTCAAAAACGGACGTCTCTCAAAGCGGGCACATAGCAACGACACAGGGTCGGCCCATCACCGCCTCCATACTGGGAGCATGACCTCCTCTGCCGGGCGCGTCGCCATGACGCGCGCCGACGGCAATCCGGTGAGCATCCTCGTCGTCGACGACGAAGCCGTCCTGGCCGAGATGGTGTCGATGGCGCTGCGCTATGAAGGCTGGACCGTTCGTACCGCCGCCGATGGCGCCGCCGCGGTGGCCGCCGCGCGCGATGAGCGGCCCGACGCGGTCGTGCTCGATGTGATGCTGCCCGACATGAGCGGACTTGAGGTGCTCTCGGCGCTGCGCGAACAGCACCCCCAGTTGCCGGTGCTGCTGCTCACCGCGAAGGACGCCGTCGAGGACCGGATCGCCGGTCTGAGCGCCGGCGGCGACGACTACGTCACCAAGCCGTTCTCCTTGGAGGAAGTGGTACTACGGCTTCGAGGTCTGTTGCGCCGCAGTGGAATTGGCTCCGACGACAACGGCGCGCAGATCATCGTCGGCGACCTTGTGCTCGACGAGGACAGCCACGAGGTCACCCGAGGCGGTGAGCCGATCACGCTGACCTCCACCGAGTTCGAGGTGCTGCGGTTCCTGATGCACAACCCCAAGCGGGTGCTGTCCAAGGCCCAGATCCTGGACCGGGTGTGGAGTTACGACTTCGGCGGGCGGTCCAACATCGTCGAGCTCTACATCTCGTATCTGCGTAAGAAGATCGACAGCGGCCGGCCGCCGATGATCCACACCCTGCGCGGCGCCGGATACGTCCTCAAGCCGGCTGTTTAATGACACGCTGGTCGCTGCGGGCCAGACTGCTGGCCGGCCAGATCGCGCTGCTGACGGCGATCTGCCTCGGCATCGGGGTGGCCACCGAGCTCGCGCTGCACCGCTATCTGCTGCGGGAACTCGACAGCCAGTTGCTGCAGATCACCCAGCGTTCCTCGATGATGGAACGCCGCCCGCCGCCGCCGCAGCCGCCACCGCCGCCGTGGAGCGGCCCCGTCACTCCGGTGAATCCGATGCCGCGCGGGGGGCCGGGCCCGGAATTCCTCGATGCGCCCGGCCAGCCGATCGGGATGGTCGCCGCCGTCGTCAGCAACGGCAGCACCGTCAAAGCGGGCGCGCTGAACCGCGGCGGTGACCGCGATCCGTTGTCGGTGACCGCTTCAAACCAGCTGGCCGGGGCGTCCGGCGCTCGGCACCCAGTCACCGTCGACGTCGACGGTATGGGGCGCTACCGGGTGGTCGCCGGGCCCGGCCGCAACCCGGGCAACTTCGTTGTCGTCGGCCTGAGCATGCGTTCCCTGCAACAGACACTGGCCCGGGTCGCGCTGATCTTCGCGGTGCTCACCGCGCTCGCCATCGCGATCGCCACCCTGGCCGGCCGGTGGGTCATCCGCCGTGCCCTGGCGCCGTTGGACCGGGTGGCCGCCACCGCGGGCTCGGTCGCCGACCTGCCGCTGGACCGCGGTGAAGTCGCGATGCCGGTCCGGGTGGCCGACGCCGACGCCAGTCCCGGCACCGAAGTCGGCCGGCTCGGCTTGGCGGTCAACCGGATGCTCGACCACATCGACACCGCACTGACCACCCGGCAGGCCAGTGAGAGCCGGGTCCGGCAGTTCGTCGCCGACGCCAGCCACGAGTTGCGCACCCCGCTGGCCGCGATCCGCGGGTATACCGAACTGGCGCAACGCAAACGGGCCGAGGTGCCGCCCGACGTCGCCCATGCGATGAGCCGGGTCGAGTCCGAGGCGCACCGGATGACGCATCTGGTGGAGGATCTGCTGCTGCTGGCCCGGCTCGACTCGGGCCGGCCGCTGCAGCGAGAGCCGGTGGATCTGGCCCGGTTGTGCGCGGACGCGATCAGCGACGCGCACGCCGCCGGACCAGACCACCGCTGGAATCTGGAGGTACCGGGAGAACCGGTGCTCGTTCCCGGCGACGACGCCCGGCTACACCAGGTGGTGGCCAACCTGCTGGCGAATGCCCGCGTGCACACCCCGCCCGGTTCGTCGGTCGACCTTTCCGCGGAGGCAGATCAGGGCGAGGCGGTGCTGCGGGTGGCCGATGACGGCCCGGGCGTCCCGGCCGAACTGCAATCGGAGGTCTTTGAGCGATTCGCCCGGGCCGATGCGTCCCGTTCGCACAAGGACGGCTCCACCGGGCTGGGTCTGGCCATCGTCTCGGCGGTGGTCCGCGCCCACCACGGCAGCATTGCGCTGGAATCGGTACCGGGCCGCACCGTGTTCACGGTGCGCCTGCCGGGATACGCTGCGAGCCCGCCGGAAGAGTAGGACATTCATGCAGATCAAAGATCGAGTCTTTCTGGTGACCGGGGCGTCGTCGGGCATCGGTCTGGCCACCGCCGAGGACCTCACCGCCCGGGGTGCGCGGGTGGCGTTGCTCGCCCGCAGCGCTGATGCGCTGCAGGATCTGGCCGCTCGGCTGCCCGGCAGCCTCCCGCTGGTTGCGGACGTCACCGACTTCGGTGCGCTGCGAGCGGCAATCGCCAACGCGCACAGCCACTTCGGCCGCCTCGACGGTCTGGTGAACAACGCGGGGCAAAGCTACGGCACGCGGGTCGAGGATATCGATCCGGAACTTTTCGAGCAGATCTTCCGGCTCAACACCCTCGCCCCGATCGTCGCGATGCAGGCGGTCATTCCCCTGATGCGGGCGGCCGGCGATGGCGCGATCGTCAACGTCAACTCCGGCACGGCGTTCATGACGATTCCCGGCTACAGCGTCTACTCCGCCTCCAAGCGGGCACTGCTCGGATTCACCCAGACCGCCCGTGCTGAACTGGCCGCCGATCGCATCGTGGTCAGCGAGGTTTATCCGACCATGACGGCAACGAATTTCGGCGCCAATCGCATCGGCACCGGACCGGACGTTGATTACACCGCAGGGGATCCGCCGGGGTTCGTGGCCGGGCTTATCGCGCAGGCGATCGAGGAAGGCGGCGCCGCGTACTACGCCAACGACTATCTGCGGTCGCTGGCCGGCGGGACCTAGCTGGACGGACCTAGCCGGACGGACCTAAACGGACGGTCGTAGCGCCGCCACGGCTGCCCGGTTGGTCTCGAAGACCTGATGCCCCTGCAACAGACGCGTGCGTTTCAGGTTGGCCGTCAACTGCGGGCGCACCCGCGAGTA
The DNA here is from genome assembly GCA_903877095.1 of uncultured Actinomycetes bacterium. GTDB lineage: Bacteria > Actinomycetota > Actinomycetes > Mycobacteriales > Mycobacteriaceae > Mycobacterium. Next base: position 15,371 of record CAIRCP010000180.1, read on the forward strand.
GGCGAACGTGATGCCCTGGCCCTGCAGCCACTGCAACTCCTTGGCCAGTGCCTCCGCGCCGGTCACGTCGACGTCGGTCACGCCCTCCATGTCGAGGATGAACGCGGACACCGGATTCGGCGCCTGCTCGACCGCGCGGCGCATCGCCGCGCTGAGCGTCTGCGCGTTTCCGAAGAAGATCGGTGCGGCGAAGCGCATCGCGATCACCCCCGGCACCGTCTCGCCGTCGCCGCCGTCGGACGTCGTCAGTGACAGGTGGGGGTCGTCGGAGCCTTCCAGGATGTCCACCGCGGGCCGGGCCGCCTTGCGCAGCAGGTTGATCAGTGACAGCACGAACGCCAGGACGATCCCGGCCAACGGTCCGATCAGCAGGACGCCGGCGAAACACGTTGCAGCGACCGAGAACTCGAAGCGGGATAACTGCCAGAGGTGCCGGAAATCGCGGATTCCGATCAGCTTCGCCACCGACACCCCGACGATGGCCCCGATGGCGGGGGAGGGGATATCGGCCAGCAGGTCCGCCCCGAAGATGAGCAGCAGCAACGCTCCTCCGGCCATCACCAGCAGCGGCAACTGGGTGCGCGATCCGGCTTGGTCCATCGCGGCGGCGCGTGAGGTCGAGGACCCGATGGTGAACCCCGACGACAGCCCAGAGGCGATGTTGGCGGCGCCGAAGGCGGCCAGATCCCGGTTGGGGGAGGTGGGGTAGTTGTACTTGTCGGCGTAGGACCGGGCCAGCAGGAGTCCTTCGCCGACGGTGACGGTGGTGATGGCCAGCGCCGGCAGAATGACCTTCACCCAGTCGTGCCAGTCCAGGTGCGGGAAGCGCACGACGGGAGGCCCGGACGGCACCGAACCGAGCGCGCTGACCCCGTGCGCGGGCAGGTGCAGCGCCACCGATGCCACCGTCGCCGCGATGAGCACGATCAGTGCCCACGGCACCGTCGGCATCCGCCGGCGGGCCGGCACCAGCACTCCGACGACGGCAAGGCTCAGTCCCAGCGACCACCAGTGCACGGACCCCAGACGGCTGACCAACTCCACCAACCTTGGGAAGAAATCCGCGCCGCTGGTCACCTTGATGCCCAGCATCTTGGCGATCTGGCTGAGCAGGATGTCGGTGGCCAGGCCGCCGACGAAGCCGATCAGGATCGGCTTGGACAGGAAATCCGCTAGGAAGCCCAGCCGGAAAACCGCGCACGCACAGAACAGCAGTCCGCCGACGATGGCTTGGGCGGCGGCCATCGCCGCGTAATGGTCGGTGCCGGCGACGGCCACCCCGGACAGTGCCGAGCCGACCAGAGCCGCGGCGGCGGCGTCCGGGGCCGCCACCAGATGCCGCGATGACGCCAGCAGCGCGAACGCGATCGACGGCAGCACCAGGGCGTAGAGCCCCGCGGTCGGCGGCAGCCCGGCGATCTGGGCGTACCCGATGTTGAGCGGCAAGGCGATCGCCAGCAGGGTGATCCCGGCCAGCACCTCGGTGCCGACGTTGTGTCGGGTCAGGCCGGGAAAGAGGGCCCGGCGGGCAGGAGCGAAGCGACTCGGGGAATCAGCAGCGGGCATCGCGGCAATCATCACTCAGTCACAGCAATGTCGGGAACAATTCGCGCCATGGAATCCAAAGCCCCCAGTGCGTTCATCGAGCAACTCAACCGTGAGCACGTGACGTCGCTGCCTTTCGAGGACACCCGCGATTTCGCCGATGCCGACCGGGGCTTCCTCGGTGCGCTGGAGCCGTGTGTGATCAAGACCGCCGACGGCCGGGTGGTGTGGGACAACGACGTCTACGCCTTCCTGAGCGGTGAGGCACCGCCGTCGGTGCACCCGAGCCTGTGGCGGCAGTCGCAGCTGGTCGCGAAGCAGGGCCTCTACGAAGTGGTCGAGGGCATCTACCAGGTGCGCGGGTTCGACATCTCCAACATCACCTTCGTCGAAGGCGACACCGGCATCATCGTCATCGACCCGCTGGTGTGCACCGAGACCGCAGCCGCCGCGTTGGCGCTGTACCGAAAACATCGGGGGGACAGAGAAGTTCGTGCGGTGATCTTCACGCACAGCCATGTCGACCACTTCGGCGGCGTCCTGGGCGTCATCACCCAGGCCGACGTCGACGCCGGCAAGGTGCCGGTGCTGGCCCCGGAGGGCTTCGTCGGGCATGCCGTGCAGGAGAACGTCTACGCCGGCACCGCGATGGCCCGGCGCGCGGCCTACATGTACGGCACCACACTGGATCGGGGTCCGCTGGGGCAGGTGGGGTGCGGCCTGGGGCAGGCTCCGTCCACCGGTGAGGTGGCGATCATGGTTCCGACCATCGACATCGCCACCACCGGCGAGACCCACACCCTCGACGCGATCGAGATCGAGTTCCAGATGGCTCCCGGCACCGAGGCGCCGGCCGAAATGCATTTCTACTTCCCGAAGTTCCGCGCCCTGTGCATGGCCGAGAACACCACCCACAATCTGCACAACCTGCTGACCCTGCGCGGCGCCCTGGTGCGGGACCCGCACGCCTGGTCGGGCTACATCACCGAGGCTATCGACACCTTCGGCGACCGCGCCGACGTGGCGTTCGCCTCGCACCACTGGCCGACCTGGGGCCGCGAGAACATCGTGGAATACCTTTCGTTGCAACGGGATCTGTACGGCTATCTGCACGACCAGACGCTGCGCCAACTCAACCAGGGCTACACCGGCATTGAGATCGCCGAGAACTTCGCGATGCCGCCCGCACTGGAGAAGGCCTGGCACACCCACGGCTACTACGGCTCGGTGAGCCACAACGTCAAGGCGGTCTACCAGCGCTACATGGGCTGGTTCGACGGCAACCCGGCCCGGCTGTGGCAGCACCCGCCGGAGCAGTCCGGCCCCCGCTACGTCGCGGCGATGGGCGGCATCGACAAGGTCGTCGACATCGCCCGCGGAGCCTTCGACTCCGGGGACTACCGCTGGGCGGCAACGCTGTTGGACCACGCGATCTTCACCGACGAGAACCACGCCGGGGCGCGCGAACTGTACGCAGACACTCTGGAGCAACTCGGCTACGGTGCGGAATGTGCGACCTGGCGCAACTTCTTCCTCGGCGGCGCCACCGAATTGCGCGACGGGAAGTTCGGCACCCCGGTAGGCGGCAACTCCGCGGCGGTACTGACCCAACTCACCCCGGAGCAGATGTTCGACATCCTCAAACTCTCGGTCAACGGCCCGCGGGCCTGGGACCTCGACCTCGCGTTGGACGTCACCTTCGCCGACCTTAAGGCCAACTATCGGGTCACCCTGCGCAACGGGGTGCTGGTCTACCGCAAGCGCCCCGCCGACCCCGCAACCGCGGCCGCGACGGTGAAACTCGCCGCCAAGATGCGTCTGCTGGCGGCGGCCATGGGCGACTTCACCTCACCTGGACTGGAGATCACCGGCGACGCTGCGGCGCTGCAGAGCTTGATGGGAGTGCTGGACCGGCCCGACCCCGGCTTCAACATCGTCACGCCGTGATGTGACGCCGTATCGTGGCACGGTGCAAGTACTGCTGATCCGGCATGCGCTACCGCTGCGCAGCGAAGTCGGGGAGGGATCGGATCCCGAACTGGCCGTTGACGGTTGGGAGCAGGCCCGTCGCCTGCCCGTTGCACTGGAACGGTTCACGATCAGCCGTCTGGTCAGCAGCCCCCAGCGCCGGGCGTTCCAGACCGCCGAACCGCTGGCCGCTGCCCTCGGGCGCACTGTGGAGATCGACGAGCGACTGGCCGAGTACGACCGGGGCATGTCGCACTACGTTCCCCTTGAACAGGTCCGCGCCGAACGCCCCAAGGACTGGGCGCGCATGGCCCAGGGGCAACTGCCCGACGCAGTCGACGCCGCAGCGTTCACCGCCCGGGCGCGCTCAGCGCTGACTGACATCGTCGCCGCGGCCGATCACCGCGACACGTTGGCCGTGTTCACCCACGGCGGTGTGATCAACGTGCTGCTGCACGACATTCTGGGTACCGCCCAGCCGCTGTCATTCCCCATCGACTACGCCTCGGTGACACATCTGCGCCACTCCCGGGTGGGATCATTCACGGTGGCGGGCGTCAACGGCATCGAGCACGTCTGGGACCTGCTGCCCCGTAACCGCACCCCGATCGACTAGGGCGTGTCTCCCGAATCGGTAGTGCCGACGCGGGAATGTATGACGGCGCAGGCCAGTAGGACACCGCCGAGGTAGGTCAGGGCGTACTTGTCATATCGGGTGGCGATGCCGCGCCATTGCTTGAGCCGGTTGAAG
>CAIRCP010000181.1 GCA_903877095.1 uncultured Actinomycetes bacterium
ATGGGCGCACGCTGCGCCCGCGGGGCTTCAGCGACGACGCCAGGGCGCTGCTGGCCCACGTGTGGGCGTTGATGGCCATGCCGTGCGGCAAGTACCTGGTGGTCATGCTGGATCAGTGGATGCCGCTGCTGGCCGCCGCCCGTGTCGCCTGCCAGTCCCCGGCAGCGTTGAGGCTGTCGAGGACGAGCAGATCGGCACCGTGGTCCATCGCCGCCCGCTCTGCGCCACTGCCCATTCAACCCACAATAAATTAAATACATGTAAACAATCATGTATAGAAACATGTTTGTTTGATATGCTTCGGTCATGGCCACTGCTGAACATCGACAGTGTGAAATCGTGGCGGTGGCGCTCCAAAAGGGCGGCGTCGGCAAGACCACTACAACGATCAACCTCGCCGCTCACCTCGCAGCAATGGGTTTCCGTGTCCTGTTGATCGACATGGACCAACAAGCGCACAGCACCAAAGGCATCGGCATCGACCTCGACGCCGAGGATGCCTCGATGTATGAGGTGCTGCACCCCGATAGGGCCATCCGCGTTCCACTCGCGAGCGTCATCAGACCCAGCGCTTTCGGCATCGACGTGGCACCCGGCCATCTCGCGCTCAAAGAACTAGAGCGCACCGGCCTGGGATCAGGCGGACAACTGCGCCTCGCACGCCAGCTCGACGACATCGACGGCTACGACTATGTCCTGATGGACTGCCCGCCCGCCCTAGGGGAGTTAACGACTGCAGCACTCGCGGCCGCTGATTACGTCCTAGCCGTCCTCAAGGCCGGACCCGATGAAATCGACGGTCTTGTCGAACTCGGCAACTCCATTCTCGACGTCCAGGAAACGCTCAACCCCGACATCGAAATCCGCTACGTGCTCCTTGCCGACTTCGACGGCAATCCGAAGGCCAGCCGCGACGTACGCGCTCAACTCCGCGCTGACTGGGGGGAGTGGGACGCGGGCGGGGCGTACCTGGGTGAAATCCCGCATACCGTGCGAGTCGTAGAGGCCAAAGGCCGGCGGGTGCCGATCCACGTCCATGCCCCCACCAGCACGGCCGCCATCGCCTACCGCGAGGTCGCTGAGCGCATCGCCGCGAAGCGCTCAGCCGCATGAGCGCCGCATCTAAAGCCGTAGGGCTGGAGGTCGGGTCAACCCGCCCGCTCTCACGCGCCGAGCGCCGCGCCCAGGCTGCCCGCGTCAAAGCCGAAGAAGCTGCGCCAGCTGCCCAACATCAGGCCGACGAACCGACAGAACCGACCCCTGCTGTCCAGCAGGAGCCCATCGTCGAGCCCCCAGCGGTCCGGCTCAAGGCCCGGCAACGCAAACCCAAGAGCCCCTTCGCCACACAACTGCACCCGGCAACGCTGGCTCGGCTCGAATGGATCAAGACCCGCGGATACGTCATCACCGACACCGTCGATGACGCCATCAACACCTACCTCGACAGCGCCGGCATCCCCCGGCCAGACGACAACGACCGCATGCCGCCGGCCTGACCGCCCACCCGGGGCGGCGTGTCGTTCACCGCATAAAGAGACATCGCACGCCCCTCGCTAGCCGCCCCTCAGTCCCGCCGCTCGATGTTGACGTCCGTCCGTACACCTTTGATGAGTGCGCCGTCGGTATCGGTCGTCTCCTGGATTCGGATCAGGATGAGCGGTTGATTGTCGCGGCCCCACCACCAGTCGACGTAACGGTCACCACCGCCTGCCGTCCCTTTAGAGTTGGACTCCTCCCACGGGATGCCGTCGAGGGGTGGACCACCCGGCTGTAACCGCTGTTTGAGGGCTGTGAGTGCTTCGTCGTAGGACAGTGGTATCTCCCAGGACTCGAAGCGGTTCGGCTTACCGTCGTTGTTGAAGTCGTTGACGTTGCGCACCCCCTCTGAACCCGCCGGCATGTCGATGCCGAGCAGGGGCGAGGACGTCCCTTGTAGCGGCCCCGCCTCGGACTTGACGTCGGTGGAGGGCTTCGACGAAGGCTTCTGCGACACCTCGGGGCAGAGGGTTTCCGTCGCCGCCACGGCCAGGGCGGTGGCCTGCTTGCGGGGCAGGACGGAGCCGTACTTGTCGAGGATGCGCGCCGACGCGCTGATGGTTCCCAGCGAGGGGTCCTGACTCATCATCGAGCACGCCTCGTTGCCCGCCTCGATCAGCGTGTCCCGGTCGCCCATCTCGTAGCCGTCACGGGTCGCCCACTTCTGCAGCAGTGCGATGTAGGCGTCCTGCTTCGATGAGGAGGTGGTCGGTGAGAGCACGGACGAACTCGACTTTGACCGCGACGGCGAGGATGCCGTGGTGTGGGAGGGGCTGCACGCTCTGTCCATCACGCCGCCCAGCAGCAGGACGCCGATGCCAACGCCGATGATCTTGGACATCGCGCCCCGCTTGGGCGGGGGCTTACCCGGCAACGTCGGCGCTCCAATTCCCGCAGCCGGGGGTGGCTGACGGCGCTCATTGAAACTGCTCAGTTCTGCTCATCGAAAGTGCTCACTGTGTGGCTCCGCCATTGAGGGCGGGCCTTCCTCGATGCTGGTGGTCCCTTATAACCATCCAGCAAATTTTCGAGGAGGGCCCGCTTTC
>CAIRCP010000182.1 GCA_903877095.1 uncultured Actinomycetes bacterium
ACCGACGCCACCGACGATGCCGCCCACCCTGGCCCCGTCACCGACCGGGCAGCAACGCTGGCCACCAGTGGGCACGTTCATGGCCACCAGCGGGCAGGTTCGCTGACCGCCGGTGGGCAGATCTCAATGTCCCTTGACAACTGTGACAGAGATTGTCGATGCAACCGGTGACTTGCTCGCGTGGGAGTCCTTGGTGCGCGAACTGCCAGTTGGCGCCGTCGTCCATCATCCTGGTGGCACCATGCTGTCCCACTACGCCGTCCATGCCGGGCTCAACGGACTGTCGGTGTTCTTCGACGAGCGCCCGGTCGTGGGTCGCACCTATGAGCCGACGACGCAACTCGCCGGATACGACGTCGAATGGGTCCGCGCCGGACTCGCGGCCGGGATCGGCGCATTGGCCTACGAAGATTCCAAGGCGGCGGTCTACTGCATGTTGCTCGCACTGCACCACTCCCAGGCATTGCGCACACCGGAGGGTTCGTATCTGATCGGCTGGTCTGCAGCGACGATGGTCAATCTGGGCATGGCGGCCTGTCGCGGAGAAGCTCGGCATGAGCTCGACCTCGACGTCCCGGACTTTGCGGGCTTGGCTCATCGGGAAGCCGTCTGGCGCAGATTCCTTTCCGATGCGGACGCTGTCCTGGTCGAACGGGAGGACTTGGGCAGAGCCCTGTTCGCCTTCGAGGAGTTCGACTGGTCCAAGAACTACGGGGCTCGTCCATGGGCTGAGTGTCTTCAAGCCGTCCTGGGCCTCGAGGCGGCCTGCACTGCGTTCGTTGCCGGCCGCGCCACGCCGGAGGACGTGATCATAGCCTTGAACCATGCGGTGAACCAGGCGCATCACAACGGGTGGTGGCTGGATAAGTTCGCAGCATCGAGCGCTTTCGACGATATGGCCCGCGGCGACGTCTACGCCATACTGGAAGGCGCCTTCTACGCATGGCGGGTGATCAGTCGCCGCGACTCCGCTGCGCATCGGCAGGCGGATTTCGAACGCCTGCAAGCCTGGGTATCGGCCAATCCGATCACACCCATCGCCTTCGCCGACGCGACCTCCCCTGCTGCGGCAGAGGCCGACTGAACCGGCCTCGGGCCACTGAGTCTTGTGATCGCACAGGGTGTTCCACTCACCGCCCCGGCCCCAGATCAGTCCGTTCAGGACACCCTGATAGTCCCCAGGGTCAGATCGATCGTGATCGTCGCGCCGTCCTCGATAACAGTGCGTCCGTTGCGGGTTCCCACGATGCACGGGATGCCGAATTCCCGGGCGACGATCGCTGCGTGACAAAGCACTCCGCCCTCGTCGGTGACGAGTCCAGCGGCCCGACGGACCACGTCGATCGCGTTGAACTGTGCCATGGATGTGACGATGATGTGCCCCGGGGAGACACGTTCGCGTGCCGAGCGCAAGCTCTCAGGATCATCGCAGACGAGCACGATGGCCTGCCCGGACACGAAGCGCTGCGGGGCACCGCAGGCCACCGTGCCGCTGAGCTCCCGTTGGTCGGGCTTGGAGACAAGCTTCTTCAACGTCGCCTCTGCCTCTGGGCCGCTGAAGCGGCGGAGAACTCCGCCACCGTATAACAGCAGCTGGGATTGCCTGCGGGCGGCGAGTTCCCGCTCCGGGAGCGGGTCGCCCGTCTCGATGAGCCTTACGACGTCATCGACATCGTAGTAGGACATCAGACCCTCCATGTCCATGCCGGTGCGCGTACACACCTCCGTGAAACACGGGATCATGACGAAGTCAAAGCTTGCCCGCGCGAGTTTGAGGCGGGTCCGGAAGGCCTTGATCACCGCGAAGGTGTCGCGCAGCGACGCAGGAAGGTTCGCGGGAGCGGCAGCTGGCTGTTCTATGCCGCCGACTGTGCCCCGTGACTCAGAACTCGTCAGGGCACGGTCGCGCATGAATTGCACCACCGCGTCAGGGGTGTGCAGGTTGTAGGCAAGCCAGGGAAAGTCCACGACGTGCGCGAGCAGTTCGGAGTCCGTGACTCCGTCCTGACCCCGCCGGGTCAACAGTTCGGTGAAACGCACACGCTCGTCGTCGATGACGTGTTCCGGCGACGAAGCGTCGAGCCGCTGGATCTCCTCGAGGTCCAGATGACGGCGCAGCTCTTCGCCGAAGAGGCGAGTCTCTTCGGCCCCGGTGGACCGATACTCGCTACACATCAGTCCGTACATGTTGACAGCGCGAAGGAAGTGGTCGCGCAGTTCATCTGCGCCCATCGATGCGTAGTCGCAGGCGCGAGCAGCGTCCTCGAACCCCGCGTACTGAAGGAGGAGGCCTTCCATTGCCGCCCACTTTCCCTCGACGTCGAAATTCCCGAGGTAGACCCGGCCACGCTCGATGGAAGCTTCCGTCTCCGAGGCCGGCAGATAGGCATCCGCCAGCCGACCGGAGATGTGCAGCATGAGGCAACCCAACTGGTTCCACACAATGTCCTTGCGTGCCATCACGAACATGATGATGGCGTGTGTCCGCCACAGCGGCTGAGAGTCGGCCCACCAGTGCTGAAACCCCTCGGAGCTCACCATAGGTCCACTGCTCACCATCGCATTGCTTCCTCCGTGTGGTCCTCAAGTTGTCGTGTCGCCCAAGGCCGTCGAAAACCCGGCAGCGCCGTCACCGTGTACCCGCCTGAAACGACTTATAGACATCGGTCCAAGGGAACAGAGGGACGTCGGACAGCGCTCTGAGAGCCATCGCCTTTGTAATCGAATGGATTATCCAAATCCTTGATGAGCAGAAGCATGTACATGTAGACCAGAGAAACTGCGCCTGGAACAAAATACGCCGGTAGCCCCGGCGGGAAGTCGGCCAGAATCAAGAGCCCGAAAGTAACGGCGACAAGAAGTTGCAGTAATGTATAACCCGCCGGCAGATACTTGGTGTCACGAATCACGGCGATGCGCTCGAGGGAATTCCTAAGGTTATTGTTAGCGTTGTTCGTCTGCGTGATGTACTGGCTTTTAGTGCCAGAGTTTGCGACCTGATCGGCTATGTAGGTCATGTTCTCGCGGTACACCGACCACAACTCCTCATTACTCTTCCGGGAGTAAAACCATTCGTTGATTGCATACCCCACAATGACCAGACGTCCGTGGACCCACGAAGAATCGACGTTGGCGATATTCAGCTGTTGCCGCTTTCTTCGCGGGCTTCGAGGACTATGCCGTCCGCGGTCTGATGGAAGTCTCTCGGCTTCTTTATAGTCGGCGATCACTCCGGAGAGCATTAGTCCCATGATTAGCGCCGTACCGGTTAGCACTGCTGCGGTGTCCGAGAAGGCAAGAATCCCGGACTTGCCCGCTGAGACATGCAAGGCGAACCGCAAGGCGAGAACAGCGATCGCGGCTGGGGCTGCAAGGATCAGAATGCGCCACTTTTGCATGGGTCCTCCCGGAAATAGTTTCGGTAGTCGGGTACTTAACACTAAAAGTCGGCACGCGGAGGATTTTTAAGCAACCCGGCGTGCGCCGGCACCCGCGTCACTTTCATGAGTAGCTCTCCAGTGTTCCGCTGCGTCGTACGTCAATGGATGCGCAGTGGAAACCGCCTCCCAGTACGCGCGGGTGTCGCAGTCTAAGGGGGATGCACTCGATGCCATAGCTTTCCAGGCACTTCCGCAAGGGCGTCTGGCGCTCTTCGATGATGGCCAGCGACGGATTGACCATCAAGAAATTGATGGCAATCCATTGCGAGCATAGCGGGTAGGCCGATTCGTAGCCGACGTCGATGACGTCGTTAAACCAGATCAGTTCCCACTTCCGGAGAACGTCCGGAAGGTTGTCCTCGTTGACCCGCTCCGGATTGGCTATCGCAAGTCCCGGTCGTAACAAATTGAATGTGGTGTCAATGTGTTTGTGGTGGTACAGGTTGTAGCAGGTGTGCACCTTGTACTCGTCACCGAGTGCGTTCTGTAGCCAACGCGCTCCAAGTTCATTTCCGGAATTGGATATCAAATAGATCAGATCTGTGCCCATTCGCAACACATTGGCCGCATCGAACATGGGCTCGTTGTTATTCAGGCAGATTTCGAATCCATTTGGTTGTTTGTAGCTGTCCTCCCGGAGGGTGGGGCGCGGCGCTGAAATCCATTTAGCGCCCGAGCGCAGGTAGTCGATGAAGATTTCCTTGTAGGCCGCGGTCTCGAGGTAGCGTGCACGCAGCGGAGACGGTGCCTCGATGATGGTGTTGTCGATCGCGAGAATGACATCCCGCGGACAGTAGTTGTAGAGCCCATCGGTCGCCCAGTCAGGTGTGCCGAACTGGACTGAGTGGTCCTGCACCTCGGGCCGCCGCACGGTCACGGATAAGGACTCCAGGGTCTCCACGAGTTGCGCGAGGTCCTCTTCGGTCTCCTCGATGATCCGCTGCGGAAATGGACCTCTGGGGATATCGCTGACATTCGGAATTTCGGGAAAATCGATCGCATGCACACTGATATCTGGCCGGGGGAGCTGTGCACCGAGCGCTGTGCCGACAATAATCTCCTCTAGCGGGTCCCACTCATTAAAGACGCTGACTCTGCTCATTCGTTTTTTCCTCGGTCTCGCGTGTTTTCTTGTCGGATCGGGAAAATTCTTCCTCCGCCAATCGGTCTATTTCCCGTCGCAAGTTGGCTAACTGGCCGTCGAGCCACTCGAGGCGGTCCTGCAACGTCTCCCCGCCGTCCGGCATGAGCCTGCCTATCAGTTGCGCTCCGAGGGCGACCCGCAGCGCGCACGGGCCGGTCTCCCCGAGCCCGGAGCAGAGCTTCACCGGTTGGCCCACGTGAAAGCCGGACTGGTTAAGGAGGTGGCAGAAGTGTTGGAGCTCAACGTAATTGAGGAAATCACCGTTGCGTCCGGGTGCGGTGAGCTGAAACGTGCATATGGTCTTCACCGTCTCCGGGCGCCGGATCGGCAGCAATCGCACCCACGGAGACGCGGACAGATGGTGCTGCACGCGGGTCTCCCAGAAGGTCATCGCTCGCAGGCGAACTCCGGAAGGAATCTCGTAGTAGCTTCGCATTTCCGATAGCGCTGCGAACCACCGCGCCAGCAGGCCCAGGTTGGGCGCGGAGTTGAGTTGATCGCGAATTTCCCAGTCCTCAGGCAGGCAACCGCGCGAAATGTACTGTTCGAGTCCCGCGGCGAGAAGGTCAGGAGGGTTGAACGATCTCGGAATCAGCAGAGCTCCGGAAAAGGGCGGACCGCCGTAGAACTTCGATCCTGTAATCAACACTAGATTACCCCTGCGCAGAGCATCCGCGATTGCGGAGCGTGAAACCCGGCCCTGAGCGGCGTCGATCAAGACGGCTATCCGGTCACCGTGGCGTGCGCATAGCCGCTCGACAGTACTCGGCGTGGGAGACTGCAAACCAGTCTTGCTGTGCTCCACGAGATGCAACAACACCCGCCGTCCGGCACTAACCTCACGATCAACCAGATCAGTGACGCGCCCGTCGATCGAGCTGGGCCGCAACAAAGCGCCGTTGGCGCGGTTGCGGATGTTGACTAGGCGCACTCGGGTTGCGGCGACCAGCGTCTCGTCGACCGCCGCACCGACGATGGCGGTGTTACCTGATGGGAGCTTGGTGTCGAAGTAGCGGCCCCCGGCTGCCAAGACCGTCCCCGAGCCCACCTCAGTCGGTCCCACAATGACGTTGGTGATCGGTCCCCCGTCGAAAACGAGGGCCAGGGCAACTAGTTCAGCGTCGGTTCCAGAGGGCGTCAGGACCACCCGACCGAGATCGGGGCCGATCAGGAGCTGGTCGGCGATGGCGCTTCTCACCTGCCGGTATGCGTCATCGACGTTGCGCAGTGCAGCAACCTCCTGGTAAGCGGCTTCGAGTCCTCGGGGACTTGGAGACGACGCGGAGCAGGAACCCAGCGGCAGTGTGTCACGCGGGTGCCCGGCACATCCGTAGCGACTGAGACCGCTGAGTCGGTCGATGTCCAGCCTGCTGTCTCCGCCGCTCACCAGTATTTGCTCCACCGTCCAGTCGCCGAGTGCGGCTGGGGGGGTGGGGACGACGCATTCACCTCCAGTCCCTCCCGGCGAAAGAGGCGACTGGATCGGAAGCGGCACTAAAGTATTTCCTTGCGTGAATCTTCGGCCCTGGCTGGGCTGAAGTGCTGTTGGTAGACATACGCTACGAGGGTGACGCCGCCTTTGTTCGCAGAATCAAGAACTTTACTCGCGGTGTGCGAGCATCGATCAGGTGTCCGGTGGAGGATCGACGGGATTTGATGAGCGAACGTGACCCACGGATAAGCGTCCAATACATGGCGTCGGTGACCCGCGATGCGCTAGTGCAAAGGCTGTGGGACGGGGATCGAGCCGTGTTGTTTCACGATCTCAACCGCCTCCGGGATCGAGTCGCAAGGTTGACCGCCGCCTTTCCGGACACAACGCTCCATGCGATCGCCATCAAGGCCAACCCGCTAGTGGAGATACTGCGCACCGTGGTGCACGTCGGTGCCGGACTCGAGGCCGCGTCGATAGAAGAAGTGCACCTCGCATTGGCGGCGGGTTGTGAAGCAAGCAAGATCGTCTACGACGGACCGGCCAAGACCCGTGCGGAATTGGCCGAGGTGGCACGGCTCGGAATTCACGTCAACGTAGACAATTTCGATGAACTCGCCCGCGTCGATCCGGGGCGGGCAACCTGGGGCCTGCGGGTAAATCCCGGCGGTGACAGCGGAGATATCCAGCTCACCACCGCTTCCGGCCGATCTGCCAAGTTCGGTGTGCCTTTCGGGGCGGCGCACGAGCGGGACGCCGTGCTCGACGCGTTTGCCGCAAACCCTTGGCTCAGCACCTTGCACAGTCACGTCGGCTCGCAGGGGTACGGCATGGATCGACTTGTCGAGGCCGTCGGGAGCGTCGTGGCACTACGTGACTGGATCAACGGCCAGTTGGGTCGCCCGCAAATCGCGACGATCGACATGGGCGGAGGCCTACCGGCCCGCTACCGCTCGAACAGGCAGGAGCCCACGATCGGCGAATACGCCGCCGCACTCCGGAGTAGGCTCCGCGAGTTTGACCAGACGCGCTGGATCACCGAATTTGGACGATCGATCCAGGCTAGTTGCGGCTGGGCAGTAAGTCGGGTCGAGTACATCAAGTCGATCGGTCAGCAGCGACTCGCCGTGATCCATGTTGGTGGCGACTTCCTGATGCGGCCGGTTTATCACCCCGGTGACTGGCATCACGACATTGTGGTGCTCGACGCTGGTGGGTATCTCAAATCTGGCACGCCACGGCCGTGGACCGTCGGTGGACCTCTATGTTTCGGCGGGGACATTGTCGCCCGTGATCGTGAACTCCCCGATGTCGAGGCCGGAGATTTGCTGCTCATCCGGGATACCGGTGCCTACACGCTGTCGTTATGGTCTCGGCATTGCAGCCGTGGCGTCCCGATCGTGTTGGGATGTGATGGCGATGGGATTCGCGTCTTGCGACAGGCCGAACAGCCCGCCGACGTGGTGAGCTTGTGGAGCCGAGATAGGTAGTTTGGCTGCGGCGTACTCACCGCGGGGCGTCAGCCGAGCCTCAGCGCAAGGGCATCCCGGTGAACCCGGTGGCGTTCAGCCGGTGCAACGCCGGCCCGGCCGCCGCCCGGGCGGCTATCACCCCGTAGGCCTCTTCGTTCTGCAGCGCGAACACCCGGGGGTCGCCGAAGCCCCGGTCGATCCGATCGCGGACGTAGGCCAGTTCCACCACCTGGTTGATGAACCCTTTGACCGACGACGCCGCCGCCCGGCCGCCGAACTGCCGGGCCTCGCCTACCGCCGACTTGCGGGCCGGCAGCGAACTCACCCAGTGGGCTTCGACGGGAGTCAGCAGACCTGCCGAGATCATCCCCGGCAACTTGTGGGCGATGATGTACCCCTCGCGGCGCCGGCTCATGAGGGCCATCCAGATCGCGAGACCGAATACCGGCATCATCCAGAGCACATAGACCACGATGTAGGTGCCGGTGCCCACCAGAGCCGAGCCGTTCCACAGCCCGTGCATCGCCACCGCACCCAGGTAGCCGAGCAGCACGCAGCCCGTCTTGCCGAAGAAACTGCGCTGCTTGAGCGCGAAGTACACCCCGATAGCGGTCATGGTGGTGAACAGCGGATGGGCGAACGGTGAGATGACCAGGCGCAGGCCGGCGATGACCAACGAGTCCCGCAGCGTCTCGGCGCTGCCGAGGTAGAAGATGTTTTCCAGCCAGGCGAAGCCGACGGCGGTGAACCCGGCATAGACCAGGCAATCGGTGAGGTTGTTCAGTTCAATGCGGCGCCGGCCCGTCATCATCAGCACGAGGAACAGGCCTTTGAAGGCTTCCTCGACAGCCGGTCCGACGACGGCCGCCATCACCAGGTTGGGCTTGTCCTCGGCTCCCGACGACGCGATACCGAGCAGTTTCTCCAACACCACCGAAAACAGCATCGACAACAGCACCGACACCGATGCGCCCCACAGGAATGCCATGACCAACAGCCGCGGTGGCTCCGGTTCCCAACGGTCCAGCCACAGGTAGCACAGCACCACCAGGATGGTCGCGATGGTGGCCAGAACGAAGCCCCTGGCGATGCCGGTAGGGTCGGTCGAACCCGCCAGCAGCAGGATCAGGCCGGCGACCGTTCCCATCACGATGATCGCGGCCATCGGGGCGCCGACTTTGCGGACGGGGCGCGGCAGGGGCGGCATTGCGGCGTAGAACACCGCAGCAGAGTAGCGGTCGCGGCGGCATCGGGTTTGGTCGGGTTGTGCCCCGTCTAGTACGCTCAACCGGTACTCGTGTGCACTCCTGCGGGGATGCGCCGTTTCGAAAGAAAAACCCTGTTCACGTCCCTACGACTAACCCTGTCCGGAGCAACCCAACATATGCCCAGTCCCACCATCACCTCGCCGCAAGTAGCCATCAACGACATTGGCACTGCCGAGGACTTCCTCGCCGCTATCGACAAGACCATCAAGTACTTCAACGATGGCGACATCGTCGAGGGGACCATCGTCAAGGTGGACCGGGACGAGGTTCTGCTCGACATCGGTTACAAGACCGAAGGCGTCATCCCGTCCCGCGAGCTGTCCATCAAGCACGACGTCGACCCCAGTGAGGTTGTGTCCGTCGGCGATGCGATCGAAGCCCTGGTCCTCACCAAAGAGGACAAGGAAGGCCGGCTGATCCTGTCCAAGAAGCGCGCTCAGTACGAGCGCGCCTGGGGCACCATCGAGGCTCTCAAGGAGAAGGACGAGGCCGTCAAGGGCACCGTCATCGAGGTCGTCAAGGGCGGCTTGATCCTCGATATCGGCCTTCGCGGCTTCCTGCCCGCGTCGCTGGTCGAGATGCGCCGGGTCCGTGATCTGCAGCCGTACATCGGCAAGGAGATCGAGGCCAAGATCATCGAGCTGGACAAGAACCGCAACAACGTGGTCCTGTCCCGCCGCGCCTGGCTGGAGCAGACCCAGTCCGAGGTGCGCAGCGAGTTCTTGAACCAGCTGGTCAAGGGCGCCGTCCGCAAGGGCGTGGTGTCCTCGATCGTCAACTTCGGCGCCTTCGTCGACCTCGGCGGGGTCGACGGCCTGGTGCACGTCTCCGAGCTGTCCTGGAAGCACATCGACCACCCGTCCGAGGTCGTGACCGTCGGCGACGAGGTCACCGTCGAGGTGCTCGACGTCGACATGGACCGCGAGCGGGTGTCGTTGTCGCTCAAGGCGACTCAGGAAGATCCGTGGCGGCACTTCGCCCGCACCCATGCCATCGGTCAGATCGTGCCGGGCAAGGTCACCAAGCTGGTTCCTTTCGGCGCGTTCGTCCGCGTCGAGGAGGGCATCGAGGGCCTGGTGCACATCTCCGAGCTCTCCGAGCGCCACGTCGAGGTTCCCGATCAGGTGGTCGGTGTGGGCGACGACGCGATGGTCAAGGTCATCGACATCGACCTGGAGCGCCGCCGGATCTCGCTGAGCCTCAAGCAGGCCAACGACGACTACACCGAGGAATTCGACCCGTCGAAGTACGGCATGGCCGACAGCTACGACGAGGCCGGCAACTACATCTTCCCCGAGGGCTTCGACGCCGAGACCAACGAATGGCTCGAGGGCTTCGACAAGCAGCGCACCGAGTGGGAGGCCCGCTACGCCGAGGCCGAGCGCCGGCACAAGATGCACACCACGCAGATGGAGAAGTTCGCCGCCGCCGACGCGGCCGCTGCGCAGGAGCGTCCGTCCGGCACCACCACGTCCAGCTCGCCGGGTGTCGAGGAGGCCGGCGGCTCGCTGGCCAGCGATGCCCAGCTGGCGGCGCTGCGCGAGAAGCTGGCCGGCAACGGCTAACCGTCTCCTGACAAAAGTGACACCACGCACCGGGATCTCATTGATCCCGGTGCGTGGTTTCTTCTCCGGCGGAGCCGGACCGAGTGACAGGGCCGGGGCGTCATGCTTCGGATAGGTTTGACCGGCGGTATCGGCGCCGGAAAGTCCACCGTCTCAAGGACTTTCACTGATTGCGGCGGTGTCGTCCTCGACGGCGACATCATCGCCCGTGAGGTGGTGGAGCCCGGCACGCAGGGCCTGACCGCGCTGGTGGAGCATTTCGGCGACGGCATCCTGCTGCCCGACGGCGCGCTCAACCGGCCCGCTCTGGCGGCGATCGCGTTCAGCGACGAGGGTAACCGCCTCAAGCTCAACGGCATCGTCCACCCGCTCGTCGCGCACCGACGCTCGGAGTTGATCGCGGCGGCGGCTGAGGATGCAGTGATCGTGGAGGACATCCCGCTGCTGGTGGAGTCCCAGATGGTGCCGCTGTTCCCGTTGGTGGTGATCGTGCACGCCGACCCGGAGCTCCGGGTGGCGCGGCTGATCGAGCACCGCGGTTTCAGCGAGGACGACGCCCGCGCCCGCATCGCCGCGCAGGCCAGCGATGAGCAGCGCCGCCTGGTTGCCGACGTGTGGCTGGACAACTCCGGCGCCGAAGGCGACCTCGTCGAGCGCGCCCGCGAACTCTGGTATCAGCGGATCCTGCCGTTCTCCCACAACCTCGCCGCCGGCACGCCGGCCCAGGACCCGACCGGGCTGGTCGCGGCGGATGCCGCCTGGCCGGATCAGGCCCGGCGTGTGGTCGCGCGTCTGCGCACCGCCTGCGGGCATCGGGCCAAGCGAGTCGACCACATCGGTTCGACCGCGGTGGCCGGGATGGATGCCCGGGACATCATCGATCTCCAGATCACCGTCGAGTCCCTGGCCGTCGCCGACGGACTCGCCGGCGATCTATTCAAGGCCGGCTATCCCAGGGTCGGTTCGATCACCGCGGACCCTCGCTACGACGGGCCGGAATACGACGGGCCGGAAGGCTTGCCGCCCAAAAGGTTTCACGCATCGGCTGATCCCGGCCGGCCCACGCATGTGCATATCAGGGTCGACGGTGAACCCAATCAACGTTTCGCCCTGCTGTTCGTCGACTGGCTCGACGCCAGCCCCGCGGCACGCGGGGACTACCACGCGCTGAAGCGGGCCGGGGACTCTGAAGCTGTGGGGCGGTGGTTCCGCGAGGCCCACCCGCGAGCGGAGGCATGGGCCGAGGACACCGGATGGACGCCCCCGCCGGTCAGGTGATCGGCACGTTCGCGTCAACCGGCGGGAAGATCGTCGGCGGCTCGACGGGCGGGATATCGACGGGCAGCGAGTCCAGCGGCGGCCCTTCGCCCGGCACCACCGACGGCGGCGGGCCGGGAACCGCAGGCGCAGCGTCAGCCGGGGGAACTGCCGGGACGGCGTCGCCCGGGGGCGCGGCGTCGCCCGGGGGAACGGCGTCACCCGGGGGAACGGCGTCACCCGGGGGGACGGCGTCGACCGGGGGCACGGCAGCCGGCACCCCGAACGCATTACTCAGTGGCGCGCCGCAAATGATCGCCCCGAAGTCGGGGTCGTCCTTGGCCGGCGTGAGCCGGGGGCTGATGAACTGACTGGCTTGCACGACCAGTTGATCGTCCACCAGGATTTCGCAGTGCAGGTTGGCCGAGTACGGCCACTGGATCGAGATCCGCATGCCCGCTTCCTTCGCGTCGGTCAGCACCGCGGTGGTCTCGAAGGTCCGGCCCGGCAGCATGGTGGGGTTGGCGCTGTTGACCTGGGTGTCGCTGATCCGATAGCTGATCAGCGCGCCGCGGGCAATTCCGTCGACCCTGGCCCGGTAGGTGATGTTGTGCTGCTGCGGGACGTCGTCGGCAGCTGCGACCGCGGGCGGCAGCAGCATCAGCGCCACAGCGGCGCCTGCCCGCACCGAGCGTCGATTCACGGGGGACGAGCGTACGCCTACCGCCAGCTGAGGTACACGCCGGTGCTGGCCAACCAGGCGTTCAGATCGTGGCCGTGGGCTGCGAGGCCCCCGACCGCACTGACAGCGGTTCGCAGTGCCTGCTCGGTCGCCTCGGACGACAACAGCCCGTGGCGGTGCGCCGACAGCAGTTCATCGACATCGACCAACTCGGTGCCGCGCCCGGTCTGCACCACGAGGTCGAGGTAGTGGTCCTCGGTCTCCCAGCGCCCGGGTCCGGCCGTGATCGTCGCGACGTCGAGATAGTGGTCCTGATCCCGTTCGTAGCCGGGATTGAAATGAAAGATGCTGGCGCGCAGACCTATTTCGGGAAGAAGCCAGGATTCCAGGTAGTGGAACTGCACGCGTCCGGGTGTTGGCCTCGCCATGTACAGACCCCACGGGCAGAGCCGGTACTCATCGACCGCCCGCACGAAGCCTTTGGGGTCGGTATTCGTGCGCGCGGCGATGTCGAAGGTCTCGTGCTTGGGCGGGTGGATGCGGGTCAGCCTACGGCGTTGCATGCGTGTGTGGCAGGGATGCTGCCGGACGAATTCTGTCGCCCTCCTCCATTACTATCGAACACGTGTTCGATGCGATCGTGCTTCCTGCGGATGAGTCGCTGCGCCGGGTGGATGATGCGGCGGTGGTGGCGGGCTGCGGACCCGGTTGCCTCAGGTCGCGTTGTTGTTCGCCGCCGGGAAGCTCAGCGCCCGGGTGGTCACGGCGATGGTCTGGCGCACCCATCAGGTGGTCGATCCCGACGTGGCGGCGACGATGGATGCCGCACTGGTGGCGGTCGCTGCCGGTTGGGATCGGCTCTCGCG